>JAGVIM010000050.1 GCA_020056045.1 Nanobdellota archaeon
AAAGTTTTCTTGGCAAAATCTCAAAAAGAAATTATTCAAAAAGTCATCGAGGGCTATCTTGAGTTTTCTTTGAAAGAAAAAAACTTAATTAAATCTCTCAGTTTAAAATTATCCAAAGAGGATTTGGAAATTAAAAATTATATTAACCAATAATGGAAATCTAGCTGCAAAAGATATTAGAGTTAAATTAACTCTTCCTGATGAAATAGCTTTTATAAATGATGTTTCAGAGAAAAAAATGTCTGAAATAAAACCTGATGAAGAATTTAAATTTGATTTTAATATTATAACCCTTCCAAAAACTACAGAAGGAGTCTATAAGGCTTTTTTAAGTATTAATTATGTAAATTATGTTGGTGAAGAAAGAGAAGATAATTATTCTGTTGGAATTGTTGTAAAAAGTATTCCAAAGATTTTTGCACAAATAGAAAAGGCAGATATTTATCAGGGAAAAAGAAATGGAGATATAACTTTATTATTTACAAATAATGATCTAGCAAATATAAAATTTTTAACCAGTGAACTTCAAAATTCAGAGGATTATGAAATCATTTCAAATAATAAAAAATACATTGGAGATTTAGATTCTGGAGACTTTCAATCAACAGTTTTTACAATAAATGTTAAAGATAATATGGATGAAATAAGGATTCCAGTAAAGATTACCTATAAAGATTCTTTAAATAAAGATTATACAGAAAACTTAGAAATTCCATTTAAAATAAGATCTGCAAAAGAACTAGGAATTAAAGATAATAGTTATTATTGGATAATTTTTGTACTTTTAGTAGTAGTCATTGCAATTATTTATATTTATAGAAAAAATATATTTAAAAGTAGATATGAAGAATAAATTACAGTAAATCTTAAATAGTGTTGAATTTATATAGAATAAAAGAGTTCTAAATATATTAAGATGGTAAAAAATCAACCCAAACACGGTAAGATAAATGAAAAGGAAATAATAAGATTAGATAATATTTGTAAAACCTATAAAATGGGAGATTCTATTATCCAGGCTGTTTGTGATGCAAGTCTAATTATCAATAAGGGAGAATTTGTTGCAATTGTTGGTCCATCTGGATCTGGAAAATCAACAATGATGAATATGGTTGGTGCTCTTGATTTAGCTAGTAAAGGAGAAATTTTACTTGATGGAATTGATATTGAACATGTTTCTGAATCAAGACTTGCTCAAATAAGAGGAAAAAGAATTGGATTTATTTTTCAAACATTTAATCTTATTCCTACTTTAAATGCATTGGAAAATGTTGCTCTTCCTATGATTTTTCAAGGAGTTTCTAAAAATAAAAGAATGGAAAAGGCAAGACAATTACTAAAGGATGTTAAATTGGAAAAAAGAATGTATCATCTTCCAAATGAATTATCTGGCGGAGAAAGACAAAGGGTTGCAATTGCAAGAGCACTTGCAAATGATCCTGAAGTTATTTTAGCTGATGAACCAACAGGAAATCTTGATAGTAAAACAGGAGAAGAAATTTTAAATATGTTTATTGAACTAAATAGACAAGGAAAAACAATAATTATGATTACCCATGATAATAATCTTGCTAAAAGAGCGCAGAGAATAATAAGGTTAAAAGATGGTCAAATTGTAAAAGAAAATTAGTATAATAAACCTTAAAAAGCAAGAATTCTAAGAAAAATAGAGGTGTATAGCTACCTTGGAAGCTTATTCTGAGAAAATCTTAAAATGAAAGCAAAAATAACAATCATAGCACTGATAACAGGAATATTCCTATTAGGCCTAATTAGTTTTACATCTGCGTTAATAATAAATTCTGTTTCAATGAGCCCAAATAGTATTGCTCCTGGTGAAACTGCAAAAATAAGTTTATCTATGAAAAACAATGGAGATAATGATTTAATTGATGTTTCTACTAGTTTAGATTTTACAAACTTACCTCTTGCTCCTTACAACTCTGGATCTGATTTTACAATAAGTGAATTAAATCAGGATAAAACAAAACAAGCTGATTTTCAAATAATTGCATTAAATACTGCAAAATCAGGAATATATAAAATTCCTGTTTTAATAACCTATAATGAAAATGATATAATAAAAACAAAACAATCCCTGATTAGCATAATGATTAATTCAGAACCAATTGTTGAAGCTAGTGTGGAAGATGGATTATTATTAAAAGGTCAAAATAATAAGATAACAATTAAAATAATTAATAAGGGTCTTGCAGATGTTAAATTTTTAGAAATACAGGCAGTTAGTTCAACATCATATACTTTAATATCTCAAAATAATGTTTATATTGGAGATGTGGATAGCAATGATTTTCAAACAGCTGAATTTAATGTTTTTTTTAAAGACACTTCTTTAACTAGTGTTAATTTCCCTATAACAATAACCTATAAAGATATTGCAAATAAAGAGTATAATCAAGAGATTACAATTCCATTAAAAGTTTATACTCAAAAACAAGCTCAGGATCTTGGACTTAAGGCTAAAAGTTCTACTGGATTTTATATTTTTTTAATTATAGTTGTTATTGTAATTTTTGTAATTTATAGAATAATTAGAAAAAGAAGAAGAAAACAAGAATAATAGAGAAAGATTAATTAACTATTAGGAACTTTTACAATCATGATACAAGACATTTTCTTTTTAGCTGTAAACGGTATGAAAAAGAGAAAACTGAGAAGTTGGCTAACTCTTCTTGGAATTTTTATTGGTATAGCTGCTGTTGTTTCTTTAATTAGTCTGGGGGATGGGTTAAGAACTGCTATAACTGGACAATTTGGATCATTATCAGTAGATACTTTAACTGTACAAAATGCTGAAACAGGTTTTGGCCCTCCTGGAAGTACAGCCATAAAAAAATTAAATGATCATGATTTAAAATTAATAGAATCTGTAAGTGGAGTAAAAATTGTAATTCCAAGACTTGTAAGAATTGCAAAAATGGAATATAATAAGGAAGCTAAATTTAGTTATCTTGGAAGCCTTCCTGAAGATAAGGAACATCTTAATTTTGTTTATAAAAATTTAAATACAGAATCTGAAACAGGAAGATTAATGAATTTAAATGATCATGGAGGAGTTGTTCTTGGAAGTAATTTTGCATCAAAAGATGAGTTTGGAAAAATAATTCAAGTTGGTTCAAAAGTTTTAATACAAGGAAAAAGTTTTCAAGTTGTGGGAATATTAAAACCAGGAAGTTCTGCTTTAATGAATGGAGTTGTTATGATATTTGAAAAAGATTTGAAAGATATTCTTAATATTAAAGATGAAATTGATATTATTGTGGTAAGAGTTGAAAATAAAAATAATATTGAAAAAGTTGCAACAGATATTAAAAATAAAATGAGAAAAGATAGAAATGAAAAAATAGGGGAAGAAGATTTCACAGTTCAAACACCTGTTCAATCACTTGCTGCAGTTAATACAATATTAAATATTATTAATATTATTATTGTTGGGATAGCTTTTATTTCTTTAATTATTGGAGGTATTGGAATTGCAAATACAATGTATACTTCTGTACTTGAAAGAACAAAAGAAATAGGTACAATGAAAGCAATTGGTGCAAAGAATTCAGACATACTATTACTTTTTGTTTTTGAATCTGGTTTATTTGGATTTATTGGGGGAGTTTTAGGAGCTTTATTTGGATTATTTATGTCATTTATGGTTTCAGTTGCTGCAAATAGTTATTTTGGACAAACGATTATAACAATACAAATATCCTGGCCATTATTAATAGGGGCAGTAAGTTTTTCATTTTTAATTGGAATTTTTGCAGGACTTATTCCATCATATCAGGCAAGTAAATTAAGGCCTGTTGATGCATTGAGATCATAGAAAGATAAAATGATACAAGATTATTTTAAATTAGCTTTAGGGAATTTAAAGAAGAGAAAACTTCGAAGCAGTTTAACAATAATTGGAATTTTTATAGCAATAGCAACTATTTTTGTTTTAATAAGTTTATCTTTAGGACTTGATGCTGCTGTAAAAGAACAATTTAAACAGTTAGGCAGTGATAAATTTTTTATAATGCCAAAAGGTCAGGCAGGTGCTCCTGGTGCAGGCGGGGCTGTTGAACTTACAATAAAAGATGTTGAAGTTATTCAAAAAGTTTCTGGAATAAAAGAGGTTATATATTTTAATGTTGGAAATGCAAAAATAACTTACAAGGAAAAAAATAGATATTATATGGTTTTGGGAATGCCTGATGATAGCAAACTATTGAAAATAATACTTGAGGCACTAAATGTGAAGGTTGATGAAGGTAGATTTATAAAACAAGGAGATACAAAAAAAATTGTTATTGGTTATAATTATAAATATGGAAATCTTTACAGCAGACCAATTAAAATTGGAGAGAAAATAAGTTTAAATGATGTTGAGTTTGAAGTTGTTGGAATCCTTACTCAAATTGGAAATCCTCAGGATGATCAACAGGTATATATAACTTTTAATGATGCAAAAGAACTTTTTAATTCAGGGGATAGAACAGATCAAATTATTGTGCAGGTTAAAGAAGGCCAGGATATTAATTTAATTGCGGAAAATGTAAAAAGAAAATTAATAAGTTTTAGAGATGTAACTGAAAAAACAAGAGATTTCACAATATCAACTCCTGAAGAACTTTTAAAAAGTTTTGCTTCAATCTTAAACATAATTACTGCTTTCTTACTTGGAGTTGCTGGAATTTCCCTTTTAGTTGGTGCTGTTGGAATTGCAAATACAATGTATACTTCTGTACTTGAAAGAACAAAAGAAATAGGAGTTATGAAAGCAATTGGTGCAAAGAACTCAGACATACTAACCATATTTATTATAGAATCAGGATTTTTAGGACTTATTGGGGGAATACTCGGAGTTTTAGTTGGAATGGGGGTTGGAAAAATTATAGAATATATTGCAGTAACTCAGCTTGGAACAACAATACTTAGAGTTGTATTTCCTTGGTATTTAATTTTAGGATGTTTAACCTTTGCTTTTTTAATTGGATCTTTCTCTGGATTTTTTCCTGCTCGTCAAGCATCAAAGGTAAAACCTGCAGATACGCTGAGATATGAATAATAAATTATAAATTAATTTTAAAAAAATATTTATTTTTAATATTTTTAATTATTATAATAATATGTGCAAATCTTTATAAACTTAGAGAATAGATTATTTAGTATTAATAAAAAAGAAGGTAAAAAATGGCAAAATGTACATATTGTAGATGTCAAATTTCTGATGGGAGTGCTATTGAAGTTTGTGATAATTGCGGAACAAGAGTTTGGGGACCAAAGATGTTTAGAGCAATTAAGAGCAATATGGAAGAAGCAAGATCTAGAGGAGATTTAGAACAAGGTTCTGTATAAAATCTATATTAGTTATTGTTCAGCTTTCTGAAGCTATTATTAATAAAATTGTCGCCTTGCAGACAGCCATTTTTCTCATATTTTATTAGTATCTTCAATATCCATGGGAGTTATGTGAGCATTTCATAATCTATTATGCATATTATCTATAGCTAAATTGACATTACACTAATTATAAATTCAGAAAAAATTTTTAACGAAGTTTGAAAAGTTTTTATTTTTTACTTCAGAAAGGTCTAATACATATATCAGTAA
>JAGVIM010000165.1 GCA_020056045.1 Nanobdellota archaeon
TGTCCCTTTATCAGAGATATAGAGATTGGAACTTATAAAAATCAAGTTGAAAAAAAATTAAAAAATATAAATAAAAATAGAAAAGATTATCTTGTTGTTTGTACAGGTCATCAAGGAGAACCAGGAAGTATTTTAGATAGATTGTCTAAAAATAAACTTCCTTTTCAATTTCAGCAAAATGATCATGTTCTTTTTTCATCTTCAGTAATCCCAACTAAAATAAATATAGAAAATAGAGAAAGACTTGATTTTAGAATTAAAAAAAGAGGAGTAAGGATTTTTAATAATCTTCATGTATCAGTTCTTCCGGAAACAGAGGTGGTTATTAATGATGATAAAGGAATGAAAATTAAAAAAATAGGAGAAATAGAGGATTCAGAAAAAGAACAATTAAAAGTTCCTGCATTTGACGAAGATTTAAAAATAAAGTGGTTTGATGCAAACCTTGTAAAACATAATTATAAGGGAAAAATATTTAATATCAATACAAAATCGGGAAGAAATGTTTCAATAACTTCGGGCCATAGTATATTTAAATTAGAAAATAGCAGGGTGGTCTCTGAAATTGGAGATAATATTAAGAAAGGAGATTATTTAGCAATTCCAAAATCTTTTTCTTGGCATGGCAAGATAAATGAAATAAATTTAGGAGATTATATTGAACAAGAAGGCAATCATTATAAAAAGGAAAATAATATGTTATTTTATAATGATAAGCCAATTTGTCCATTAAAAATCCAGCTAAATAATGGTTTTGCTAGGTTGCTTGGTTATTATCTAGCTGAAGGTTCTTCTCCAAGAGGAATTTCTTTAGTTATAGGAAAACATGAAGAAGATTTGTTGGCTGAAATAAAAGATTCAATTTCCAGATGCTTTCCAGCAAATATAAATGTTGCAGATAGGGGAAACTCTTATGAAATAAACTTTGGAGCAAATCTATTAGGTTCTCTATTCAAAAATTGGTTTGGAGAAAAAGCTAAAACAAAGAAGATACCTCAATTTATTTTTTCCTCCTCAGAAGAATTCAAGCTTAACTTTCTTGGAGCATACATAAATGGAGATGGCTGTATAGACAAAGGAAGGAAACATTTTAGAATAAGAATAAAAACCGCCTCTGAAAAACTAGCATCAGATTTATTGTATTTATTCTCACAGGTTGGAATCTGCGCAAAATTTGACCATATTGAAATCGGGGCCGAAAGATATATAGCAGGGAATAAAAAAATAACCAAAGAAACTAAGGCCTATGTATTGAGAATACAGGGAATGAATTCATTATTAGTCTTAAAACCATATTTATCTGATAAATTCAAATATCAAATTGAAAACATTTTTCAAAACAGAAAAAATATGATTCAAAATCTTCCCCCAGAATCTCTTCCGGTAGATAAATTGAACTTAGATGAAATAGAGCCAAAAAAAAATACTTATTTATATGACATAAAAAATTATAATAAGAACTGTATAAAAAAGAAGAAGCATATAAGTCTAGAATTAATAAAAAAACAGTCTGAGAGAATTTTGGGATTTACAAATAAAATATTAAATGGAGATATTTTATTTGACCCTGTTGTTGAAATTAAGGAATCAGAGTATGAAGGTCCAGTCTATGACTTTGAAGTTCCTGGAGCACAAAATTTTATAGGGGGTTTTGGAGGAATAATGCTTCACAATTCAGGCCATGCTGGAAGAGAAGATTTAAGAGATTTTGTGAACTTAGTTAACCCTGAACATATAATTCCTGCTCATGGAAGTCATGATAAAATAGCGCCTATGATTAGTTTAGGGGAAGAGCTAGGATATAAAAACAATAAAAACCTTCATTTAATAAATGATAAACAAAGATTAGATTTTTAAAATGGTAAACGAAGATATTTTAACCTCTCTAAGAAACGCAGTAGATCATGGAGAATCACTGGAAAATGCAATAAGATTAGCATTAAATTCAGGTTATAATCAAAGAGATGTTCAAGAAGCTGCTCAATTTGTTTCAGGAGGTACAATTACTAATTTTCAAACACAACCATCTGAAAGATTAGCAATGCCTTCTCAAAAAAAACCTTTTTCTCAAAATCCAGTTCTTTTAAAAAATCCACCTTCTCAAGCTCAACCCCAAATTCAACCTAAATTTGAAAATCCATTACCTCAAATTCAATCTCAACCTAAAATTGAGAATTCATTATCTCAAATTAGAACTCAACCCCAACCCATTACAAACCCTCCACTTCAATTTCAACCAATTCAACAACAAACTCCTGATCAAAATTCTTTAATGCAAGATCTTTCTGATATTAAGCAAAATATATCAACAGGATATACCACTTCAGATTCTGGATATGTAAGTTCTTCAAGTAGCTCTTCTTCTCTTTCACAAGAAATAGATAAAATGAAACCCCATGAAAATTATATAAAAGAAATAATTCTTTTAGTGGTTCTTTTAGTTCTAGTAGGAGTTTTAATTTCAACTTTTATTTTTAAAGATCAATTGTTAGGATTATTTACAGGTCTTTGATAAAATGAATATTTACATGCCTGCAGAAGATTCCTATCTTCTTTCAGAAACTTTGGAGAACTATTTAATTAATCTAATAAATAATAATAATAACAGCTCTAGTAAGAATCAATACAAATCATCTTCATTTAAAACCCACTCATCTCTTTCTTCCAATAAAATTATTAATAATGGATCTAACAGAAATAAAAAAATAAAAATTCTAGACATGGGTTCTGGTTCAGGAATACAAGCTAAAACATGTAGGAAATTAGGTTTTAAAGATGTTTTAACAGCAGATGTTAATCCTAATGCTGTAAGAAATTTAAAAAAACAAGGATTTAGGGCAATAAAAACAAATCTTTTTTTAAAACTATACAAAAGGAAGGGTGACTTGTCAGGGAAAACATTGGTTCCCATACGATTTGACTTAATTATATTTAATCCCCCCTATCTTCCTGAAGATAAACTAGAACCAAAGGATTCAAAATTAGCAACAACAGCAGGAAAAAAAGGTTATGAATTAATAATCAAATTCTTAAAACAAGCTAAATCTCATTTAAACAAAAAAGGAGCAATTATGCTATTGTTCTCTTCATTATCACAACCATCTGTCATAAAAAATAAAGCAAAACAATTAGGATATAATTTAAAATTATTAAAAAAACAAAAGCTATTTTTTGAAGAGCTTTATGTTTATGAACTATCTGATTTGCACAGAAATGTAAATATAATAAACTAGATATAAATTAAACTTTGTAAGATAAAGATTAGCTAAGATGAGCTTACTTTAAAATTAAATTCAACTCTTCTACCAATCCTTCAGAATATTAATAAAAACTAGAATAGTCATTTATGTGCAAAGGTTGAACTATCTTTAAACAAGTATATTTCTAACAACAATTATTCTTAAATATCCTCTAAATCCCTTATTTTATATAAAAACAGAGGTATATTAATTTGAAATTTTCACATATTGCAGACAGTCATCTTGGAGGATGGAGACAGCCAGAACTTCAAGTCCTTAATTTAGAATCTTTTAGAAAAGCAATAGATACGAGTATTGAAGAGGGAGTTGAGTTTATATTATTTACAGGAGATTTATTTGATAGTGCTTTTCCTTCAATAGAAATATTAAAAGAAACTTTTAATGAATTTAGAAAACTAAAAGAAGCAGGAATAAAATCCTATGTAATAGCAGGAAGTCATGATTATTCTGTTTCTGGAAAAACTTTTTTAGAAGTTCTAGAAAAAGCTGGTTTTTGCGAGATCTGTAAATATGAAGAAGACAAAGAAACAGATAAAATTATTCTAAAACCTTCTATTTACAAATCCTATTATATTTATGGTTATCCTGGAAAAAAATCAGGATTTGAAGTTCCAGATCTTAAGAAAATATATATAAATGAGCCATATTCAAATTATTTTAGAATTTTAATGCTTCATACAACAATTACAGAAGTAGCAGGAAATCTTCCAATAGAGTCTATTTCTCTTCAAGAACTTCCAAAAGCAGATTATTATGCTTTAGGTCATATTCATATTGATTTTGAAAAAGAGATAAATGGAAAACCTGCAATCTATGGGGGTCCAACTTTTCCAAATAATTTTAAAGAATTAGAAGAACTAAAATACGGAAGTTTTTACATAATAAATGTAGAGGGTTATACAAAGATAACAAAAAAAGAAATAAGATTAAAGGAAGTTGAACTTGTTGAAGTAGAAATAGATAGTTCTTTAAAAGGAACTGAAAAAATATTAAAAGAACTAGAAAAAAGAGATCTTAAGGATAAAATTGTTTTATTAAAAGTATTTGGAACAATAGATGGAAAAATTTCAGATATAAAATTTCAGGAAATACAAGATTATTTAGAAAGAGTTGGTATTTACTCTTTTCTTAAAAATATTTCTAAATTAGAAGTTGAGCAAAAGGATTTAGAAATTCAAGTTCAGTCTGGGGAAATGGATAAGGTTGAAGATGTCTTAATAGAAAAGTATGAAAAAGAAAATCCTTCTTCTCTAAATGAATTTATTTTTCCATTAATTGAAGCATTAAGTATAGAAAAACAAGAAGGAGAAACCTCTTCGATATTTGAGTCAAGATTATTTGGAGAATTAAATAAAATATTAAATTTGGAGTTATAGTGTGATAATAAAAAAACTTTTAA
>JAGVIM010000221.1 GCA_020056045.1 Nanobdellota archaeon
AAGATATGGATAGCAAGAGGGAGAATTGTTCATAATAATAAAATATTATCTTTTGAATTGATAATCAATTCAAACTATTTGAATTGTGACTCAGCCTGTAAAAGGTGTGGTTTGTAACAGGCACTTGTTTTTAAGATGCTCCGAAATTAAAAGCAGTAAGCATACGACCTCATTCTAAAGAATGAGATTTTAATTTCAGACATAAAATCCATTAGAAAAATTACAATAAAATTACGCAGTAGAATAACTTCCAGCCTTAGAACCAATAATATTAACTAACTCTTTTTCTAAATCTAACATTGAAATATTATTTCCATATTTCTTTTTTATTTCTGAAATAGAATCCTTTAACATATTTTTATAAGCTTCTTCTGCTTCTTTTTTCTTTTCTTTAACAGCAGCTTGAGCAGCAGCAAGTCTTGCAATAGGAACTCTAAATGGCGAACACGAAACATAGGTTAAACCAATTTTATGACAAAATTCAATTGTATCTGGGTCGCCACCATGTTCTCCACAAATTCCAAGTTTAATATTAGGTCTAACTGGTTTTGCTTTTAAAATTGCTATTTTCATTAATTCTCCAACACCTTCTTGATCAAGAGTTTCAAAAGGATCTCTTTTAAAAATTCCAAGTTCAATATATTGTTTTAAAAATTTAGCAGAATCATCTCTTGAAAATCCACAACCCATTTGAGTTAAATCATTTGTTCCAAATGAAAAAAATTCAGCTTCAACAGCTAATTTATCTGCAGTTACAGCCCCTCTTGGAACTTCAATCATTGTTCCAACTTTATATTTAATTTCAACATTTTGTTCCTTCATTACTTTTTGAGCAATCTCATGAACAATTTTTAATTGATGTGAAAGTTCAAGGTCTTTTCCAACTAAAGGAATCATTATTTCTGGTACAACATTTTTTCCTTCTTTTAAAATTTGAGCAGCAGCTTCAAAAACAGCTCTTGATTGCATTTCAGTTATTTCTGGGAAAGCAATTCCAAGTCTACATCCCCTATGTCCTAACATTGGATTAAATTCATGCAATTCATCAATTTTTGATTTTAATCTTTCAACAGAAACATTCATTTCTCTAGAAATATCATTAATGTCTTTTTCTTCCTTTGGTAAAAATTCATGTAAAGGAGGATCTAAAAATCTAATTGTAACAGGCATTCCCTTCATAATACTAAATAAAGAATAAAAATCTCCTCTCTGCATAGGCAATAATTTTGCAAGAGCTTTTTCTCTTTCAGATTTTGTTTCAGCAAGTATCATTTCACGAACAGCTTTTATTCTTGACTCTTCAAAAAACATATGTTCTGTTCTACATAAGCCAATCCCCTCTGCTCCAAACTTAAAGGCAGTTTCAGCATCTTTAGGAGTATCTGCATTTGTTCTTACACCAAGTTTTCTAGTTTTATCAGCCCATTCCATAAGTTTTCCAAAATCACCAGATAAAACAGGTTCAACTAAATCCAACTTACCATAAAAAACTTCCCCAGTACTTCCATCTAAACTAATTAAATCTCCTTCTTTTAATTTCATACCACCAACTTCCATTGTTTTTGCATGCTCATTAATAATTAAATCAGAACATCCTGCAACGCAAGATTTACCCATTCCTCTTGCAACAACAGCAGCATGTGAAGTCATCCCTCCACGAGCAGTTAAAATTCCTTGAGAAGAATTCATTCCTTCTATATCTTCAGGAGAAGTTTCAGTTCTTACTAAAATTACTTTTTCTCCAGCATTATTCCATTCATAAGCATCTTCTGCATTAAAAACAATTTTTCCAACACCTGCACCAGGTGAAGCAGGCAATCCTCTTGTTAAAACTTTTGCGATTTTTTTAGCATTATTATCTAATTGTTTATGAAGCAATTGATTTAAAGAACTTGCATCAACTCTTAAAAGAGCAGTTTCTTTACTAATTGATCCTTCTTCAACCATTTCAACAGCAACTCTAACTGCTGCATGAGCTGTTCTTTTTCCATTTCTTGTTTGCAAAATAAATAGTTTACCTTTTTCAATTGTAAATTCAATATCCTGCATATCTTTATAATGATTTTCAAGTAATTTTCTTATTTCCACCAATTGAGTATAAGCATGAGGCATTATATTATTTAATTCTTCAATCTTTCCAGGAGTTCTTATTCCAGCAACAACATCTTCTCCCTGAGCATTCATTAAAAATTCTCCATAAAACTTATTTTCACCAGTACTTGGATTTCTTGTAAAACAAACACCTGTTCCAGAATCTTCACCCATATTTCCAAAAACCATTGATTGAATGGTAACAGCAGTTCCAAGAAGTCCAAAAATATTATTTAATCTTCTATAGGTAATTGCCCTATCATTATTCCAACTTCCAAAAACAGCATTAATAGACATTTCTAATTGTTCATGAACATCTTCAGGGAACATTCTTCCTGTCTTGAATTTTATTAATTGTTTATAACCATCAACAATTTTTCTTAAATCATCAATAGTTAATTCATTATCAAATTTTATTCTTTTTTCATCTTTTACCTTTTGTAAAACTTCTTCAAAACTTTTATGAGAAACATCCATAACAACATCTCCAAACATCTGCATAAATCTTCTATAGGAATCAAGTGCAAATCTAGGATTTCCTGTCTTTTTAGCAATTCCTTCAACAGTTTCATCATTAAGTCCAAGATTTAAAATAGTATCCATCATTCCAGGCATAGAACTTGCTGCTCCGCTTCTAACAGAAACAAGTAAAGGATCATTTTTGTCCCCTAATTTCTTACCCATATTTTTTTCAAGTTCAATAAGTTTTTCAGAAATCTGTCTTTTAATATCATCACTTAATTTCTTACCATTTTTATAATAAAAATCACAAGCAGTTGTTGTTATTATAAATCCTGCAGGAACAGGTAAACCAATAGAGGTCATCTCAGCAAGATTTGCTCCTTTTCCACCAAGGATTTCCTTCATATCCTTATTTCCTTCTTTAAATGAGTACACAAATTTTTCGGCCATAATAAGCTAAATCAAAAATTTGATTTATAAACATAGTTAATTGAAAAAGTATATTTTAGACTACTATGTTTTTATTACAACTACGTAATAGTAACATACAAAAGATTTATAAATATAAGTTACTTACAATAACTATGAAAAACTATTTACCTCAAATAGGGGCACTATTAATGCTTGCAATACCAGTTAATGATGCTAATGCTAATATTAATTATGCAGAAAAATATAATCTAAGAACCCGAATAGAAACTTTTGAAAAAGAAGGGCAAATAAAAGTAGAACCAATTATTGTAAAAGCAAATCCTGCTAGAATTTATAACCTTCCTTTAGAAATGAGAATAGAAATACCTCAAAATATAAAACCAATAAGATTAAGAAAACTTACTGATGATGAAATAAGAGGAAGAAACACACCATCCCCACCAATACCTAACAATGGCACTAACAAATAGACTTTACGAATCTGCAAGAAAAACAACATTAACAACTGCAGCTCTTGCTTTAACTGGTCTCGCTTCTTTAGTAACACCTTCCTATTCTGCAGATCAACCTAATCAAGCTCAGCAAACTCAAACTCAAGTTAGAGAAGAAAGAAATTACACTTTTAAAAGTTTTCAAAAACTATATGGAGAAAAAACATGGTCAGAATTAGATAACTCTAGAAAAAAAGCAATTACTGAAAAATGGTCAGAATTAGATAAAGATTACAAAAAAGCTCTTATTGAAATATATACAAATCCAGAGGATTTTTATAAAAATCATCTTACAAAGGAACAAAGAAAAGAATACGAAGAATTTTCAAAAACTGAATTATCAACAGACCCTAAAAAAACAAATAGTTTTCTTTCATCAGCACTTTTAAGTATGCTTAGGGGAGTTGGAGAAGCAGTTTTAGAAGAACACTACCCTTGGATAACTAATGCAAGTAATCTTTCACAAAAAGAAAAATTATCAATATATATGGATTTTAGACTTCAAGAAAGTTTTCGTTCTCAAGAAGAAACAAAAATGCCCAAATGGTATTCTGAAATGACCCCTCAGGAAATAAAAGAATCTGAAAAATATTGGAAAAGTCTTAAAACTGCTGAAAAGAAAAGAATGACTCAAGTTTTCCAAGATCCTAAAGAATATATTAAAAAATATTTTGATAGAAAAGAACAAAAAGATTTTCAAGAATATTTCTTTAGTCCAGATGCAACAAACATAAGTGAAGAAGAAGCAACTAAACTAGATCAGTATGAAAGCATATTTCCCTGGAAAAAAGACATAAAAAGACTTTGTAATCCTAAAATAACTGATGATTATACAAATACTAAAAGATTAATGGAATATTTAAAATCAAAAGATTTTGAAAAAGATGGAGATTTTATACAAAACAATACTAAAAAATAATTAGTGAGCAGCTTTATATTTTTCATAAAGTTTATTATTTAAAACATTAGACTCGAGTGCCATATTTCTAATTTTTCTAAAACTATCTAAACTAGCTGTAAACTGAATAGGTTCTGGATTAAATACTTCCCTTGAATCACCATTTACAACAACCTTATCAGGAATAATAGTAACAACTGCAAGATTCCCTGTGCTTTGAACAATAATTCTAACAGGCGGAAGATTTCCATTATACTTACTCTGATAACTTTCTAAAGCAGTTTTAAGTTTAAGAGCATCATCTACATTAGTACTATATTCTTCAAAAGTTTTAAGCCCTTGTTGATAATTCAATGGAACACTAAAACCAAAAACATCCCCAATCAGATTTAAATTAGTTGCAACATTATCTACAGTTGATTGAACTCTTGATTGAGTAGAATCTTTTTTTTCAACAAACAATCCCAAAGCAGAAGAACCTGTTCGAACTCCAGAAATAACTGCCTCTTTTAATTTTTTATCAACATCTTCTGAAGAAATAGGTTGAATAAAACCCCAATCACTAGCAGTTTTAAGACTGTTTTTTAATTCATTAACAGCTTCTTTATTGCCACTAAGGATTGCTTTTAATGATTTATCTGCAATAAGTTCATCAATAGAAGTTGTCAATTGATTATAAGTTTCAAAACTAACCGTCCCTTTATCAAACTTTTTTAATTCTTCTATTAATTGCTCTTGACTTAATCCAGAAGGTAGCTCAGAAATCTGATTCTCAGGAAATTCAACCTTTGTTCCAGTAACAACTGGACCGAGCTTTTTAGGTACTTCTCTTCCATCAGGATTCTCACTTGAAGGAACAGTATTATAAACATCTCCTAAAATAACTCTACCATCTTTATTAACATAAAAAAAATTTATTCCACCTTTAGTTGTTTTAATTCCATAAGTTTGCTTAAGATTTTCATTATTCTGAATCAAATCAACCTTATACTTAATATTTTTAATATCTCTAAGAGGATAAATATTTTCTCCTTTAAATTTAAGTTTAAAATCTCCATTAATAAAATTAACCCCATTCCCAATTCCAGAACCTACAACTTTTTCAAAATCCCTCAAAATCTCTAAGTCCATCTTTTCTCCATAAAAATTAACTTCCTTAGAACCTATTCTAGCATATTGCTTTGAATCAACAGGATCATCATCAAAAACAGCAAAAGTAGCAATATCCTCTGCCCCAATAATTCCATTTTTAGAATCCTTTGCTTCTGAATTTGTTAATTTTGCTCTACTACTGGAAACTATCTCAACTAAACCTTCCTTATCATTAAATTTCTGTTTGTAAGTTATTAGATTATCTTTATTTTTAACATCAAACTCTGCACCATTATTTAAAATAAGACCTTTTTGAGAATCTTGAACAGCATCCCCTTTTCCATTCCATTTAGCTCCATCAATAGGACTTCCAGTTCCATAAAAACCATCAGCCCCATAACCCCCTTTATTGACAACTAAAGAACCTTTGTAACCATCACCTTCTGTAGAATATATAAAACCTTTTTGAGAATCATAAATTATTTTTTTAAGATCCTTGGGAAAATTATTCATATCAAAAACAGCACCCTTAGAATCTGTTAATTTTCCATCCTTAAATTTTAAATCTTTGTATCCAAGATTTTCCAAAGATATTCTTAATTTAGTTTTTCTAAAAATTTCAGTCTCTAAAAAATCATTCTTTGCCTTTTCATCAAATTTATTCCATAATTTTTCAATTACCTCAGGATAACCAGAATATCGGGTATAAATTTCCTCAGTAGTTATTGACTTTACTTCATTATCAGTTCCAAATTCCCAAGTTCTAGGATCACTTGGATTAAATTTTTTTATTTCTTCACCAGAAACAAGAACATTAAAAAATAATCCAATAATGATTAACAAAAATAAAATTTTAATACTCTTTTTCATAAAAATACTAGGAATAATGCATTTAAATAATTTGATATTTAAAAAAGATAATAAAAATTACTTTTTACTCATAATCATTTCTAATAAAGCCATTCTAACATATAATCCGTTTTCAGCCTGTCTAAAATAAGCAACTCTTTTATCGTTTTCCTCAACTTCAATAGAAAGATCAATTTCTTCACAATGAGGTAAAGGATGCATTATTCTAGAA
>JAGVIM010000170.1 GCA_020056045.1 Nanobdellota archaeon
ATTGTAAGGTTTTACAAAAAACATAAAGACTGCAACAATTCCAATTAAAACTATAGCAACAATTACAAATATGCTTACCTGTGCGCGTTTATAGTTTATCATATTTTATTATTTAATTATTTAATTAATTTAATTTTTCGGTGGACAACCTTTAAGTCCACATTGTGTAGGAGGCCGTGTAGGATCCGATTTAGGACCATATAGGTTACCCTTTTGATCAAATGCCCTAGTAACCCCATCTTTATCTTTAAAATAATTTACAAGAACATTATCACTACCTATCTTAAGACTTTTTACCTTACTCGAATCAAATGTAAGTTGTGCACTAACCCTTTGAGCACCCGAACTCATTGATTTACCTCCATTAGTATAATCTTTACTTTTGATAGGAACTCCTTCAGTCATACCTTGTTGCTGTTTACCGTTATTTGCAATCTGAGCACCACTTCCAACAGTACTTCCAACCGTACTTTCAACAGGTTTTAAATCAGGAGAAATATAACCAATTATTCCTCCCTGAAAAGGATATTGAATTAAATTTCCCTTAGCAACAACTTGAATTTTTCCATTTGAAAATCTAACAATTGTAACACCATTACTTCCATCTGAAATAACGTTTAAATTACCTAATTTAGAAACATCTCCTCCACCAAGAACCTGGATTCCATTAACTCCTTTAATCAATATTCCTGTAACAATACCATCTTTAACATCTAATAAAACTCCTTTAAAATTATTAAGATTAACATTAGAATTATAAATAATAGAAACAGTTGAATCCTTAAGCTTAACATAATCATAGGAACTTGCTTCTAAAGGTTTTGCTTGAGTATCATATTTTAAATTAAACCAAACTTCAGAAGAACCTTTTACTTCAACCAATTTTCCATCCTTAACACTTAAAGCACCTCTAGAATAAATAATTTTATTAGTATTATCCATAATTGCAGGTTGTCCACTTCCACTAAAACTATAACTATCTACTCCATCTTTTGTTAAAATAGTAACTGTTCCACCCTTACCATATAAAACATTAAAGCCATTATAAACCCCATCTTTATCAACAACACCTGAATTATGAACAACAGTTCTCATTTGTGCAACATCTTTCGTAAGTTGAGAATCATAGATTTCAATAAAATTATTTTCTTTATATTCAACCCCTCTTAAAGAATGTTGCGGCTCATTTTTCCAAGTCTTACCATCACTATTAATTAAACCAACATTAAATCCAGCAACTAATTTACTATCTTTAAATATTCCAATCTGCCCATCTTTAAGTTGAATATCTTTATTATCAAGACCCTTAAATAAAATAGTTTTTAAAACATCTTCACTATAAACTTGTTTACCCTCTTTATTTTTAATACTTCTTAACATATCCTTAAGTAAAAATGAACCTACAAGATTCTTATCGTTAAAAAGCTCTTTATTATTAGGATCGTTAAAAAGCTCTTTATTATTAGGATCATTCAAAAGTTTATTAAATAAATTTTCTCTACCTGAATTATCTAACTTAGACAAAAGCTCTGTTTTTAATTTTTCAGAATTTTGTTTATCTAAATTAAAAGAACTCCATAATTTTACTTTATTTGGATCAGATAATCCATCCCAGGCATTTTTCTGATTACCTTTTGTTTTACCATCTTTAAGAACTGTTTCTGGAATTTTATTCCATAATTCTAAAATATATTTAGATTCTAATTTATCAATAACCTTATTAAATTGTTCAAATGAAGAATCCCTATACAAACTTTCATATAATTTGTTTCTACCATTATCTCCTAATCCATTAAGTTTCTCAGAAGATAATTGAGGTATTATTAAATTGATTTGTTCAGAAGTCAATGTTTTTTGTGCAATCCAAGTACTCGCATCATCTGATTTAAACTCAACAGGTTTTGGATCATCAGCCCCCCTCACCCTTTCAACACAACATCCAATTAAAAGAACAACAGCAATAAACAAAAGTAAACATGTAAAAACTCTTCCTATATCTTTCTCGTTTAACCTCTCTTTTTTCATTAATATAACAACAAAATCCAATTTATAAAAGTTCTTATAAAATAATATAATGAATATTTATTATAAAATAAAATATTTATTCTGCAACAGGCGCACCAGGAACGGGAGAAAGAATTACATCGGTATTTTCATTAACAACATACTTATTCAAAAATTCAAAAGAATAAGGTTCTGAAGAAGTATGATTTTCAGAAATAACAACTAAAATACTATTATCAACAAGATCAAACGTATTAACATATAAATCCCTTTCTTCAGCCATATTAGCAACACAAGTAACACAAATCATCTCACTATCATTTTTATGTGAATTAGTAATATAATCTGCAACATCTAAAATATCAAATAAAGCAGAATCTTTTTCAGCAGGAGCGTCACTCATTTCAAGAACCATAGTATTATCTTCTTTTTTAATAGTTAATGGCATATCAATTTTAAACAAAACTAAATTTCTATTAATTGTTGCTGTTGTCTTTGAAGTTCCATGAGTAATAGCATAACTATCAAATTTTAATTTATTTATACAATCAACAAAACTTTTATCAACAGCTTTTCCCAATTCAGTTTGAATTTTAGTTCTAGCTGGCATTAAATAACTGCCCTCAGAATAATAATATGGAATAAATGCCCATTCAATATCTAAACTCTTTGCAGGTTTATCAAAATATCCGCCCTGAATACCAATTTTATCAAGAGAAAGTTTAATAGAATCATCTCTGCACTGAAGAATACCTGTTTTAATATTATTTAAATCAGGTTTTATATTTGCCTGTGAAAAAAACTTATCATCATTTGGTTTGCTGTTTCCCTTAACAGTAAATAGTGCAACACCACCAACAGCAACAAGAATTACTGCAACAATAATAAACACAGTTACTTGTGAGCGTTTAGACATTGAGAATTTATTTTTCTGACTAACAATATCTAAACACGAAGTTCCGTGTCTTGAACTAAAAAACTTTCCTTTTTATTCACACTCTTTTTCATTTTATTATTAACCTTTTTGTATTTTTAAATGTTGTTGATTAAAAGCTTACCTGATTAGGATAATTAACTGCAATACCAAGAGGATTGCCACTACTACTATACATTTGAATATGTGGATGTGTTCTTGTTCGAGGTTCTGAAATATATATAACTTTAACATTTTCAGGAACATTTGTAACAGCTTTAGAATTAGGCAGACCATTAGAATACAATCCAAAAGTAGTTTTTGCAGCAGAACATCCATCACAATTAGCATCCCCATATATTGCAAGAACCTTATCATCTGCCTTAAGTTGATAATTTGGATAAGCTGTTTGAAGAGCAGAAAATGCAACAGAATTACTCTTCCATCCATTCTGATTTCCACTTCCACTTGTATCACAATTAGGGTTTGAAGGAGGACAACCAGACCCACATGAACCTGGTTTAGTTGGATCACATGTTCCAGGAGTAGGACTACTCCAACTATCAAAATTAAATTTTAATTTTAAAGGAGGTTTAACCAATTCTAAAGCCCCTTTGCCAGTTTTACCTACTATAGGTTTTTCCTCAATTCCTTTTTTTAATTCAGCTCCTGGATCAGTAACTCCTCTTGAACCAGCACTACTTACCGTTGTCTTTCCACTAGGATCACTTAATGGTGGAAGAGGATTATTATTAATGGGAACTGGAATTTTACCAGAACTTTGAAGACTTTTAGTAGCATCATTTACTCCAGAACCTTGTTGCCCAGCAACTATTGGATTTATTTCAATTCCATTCTGTTGATACCAACCATAAACCAAAGAATTTCCAGCAGCAGTTAATGCCTGCCCATTACGAACAGCAGAAATTTGCTGACCATCAACCTTAAGTGTTGCAGTTGCTAAAACTAAATTTCCATTACTTGCATCTAAACTATTCCAAATATAAACTTGTTTACTTTCCTGAATATTATAATTTAGCTGAGGAATTTTTTTATCTGTTCCAATACCATAGGGAACAAAATCCAAATTAGCAACACCTTTTGCATTAACACCCAATATAGGATTGTTATTATTGGTTCCCCTTGTTAATTCAACATAATTTTTTGAATTAGCAGAAACTGTTTTCCCATCAAAAACATTAACAGGACTATTTCCAACACCCATAAAAACATCAGGATTATTATTAATTTTAGAATAAAGTGTTTCAGATGTTTTTTGAATTTTTTCACCATAATAGGTCTCGAGAGATTTTCCATAATTTGGATCTTGCATTACAATTACTCCAATATTTTGTAAATTAGCAGCATTTCCAGATTTATCAACACTATAACTTCCTTCTGATTTTTTATTAGAAAGAGTATAAAGAGAATTTCCAGTATTAACATAAGGCATCACTAATTTATCCCCATCAGTTTTATAATCAACAGCCTTTGAAGCAGTAAATTTAAAATTTGTAATACTATCTGCACTACTAGTTACAATAAAATTAGCATCTTTAACAGCATAATAAACTCCTCCAACTTTAATTCCTTCTTTATTATAAAATTGCCTATTAGAATCCATATAACCATCACTAATATCTTTTATAGTATAATAAGTACCAATACCCTCAAGTTTATTATTATAATTTTGTAGTTTATAAAAAATTGCCCCTTTTGTCTCAAAACTAGCAGTAACTTCTGCTGTAAATGCTGGAACATTTGAAGATTGCTTTCCATCAGCACTTGCAGCTATTCTAAATTTCTTTTCACCAACAGAAAAACTTCCATCAGCATTTAATTTAACAAACTCTTTTCCAAAACCAATCATTTTAAATTCTGGCAAAGGTTTTCCATTCATAAGTTTTCCTAAATTACCTTCCCTACCTCTTAATTTTTGTTCATTATGATTTACAAAGTTTACAATAAGCTCTCTTTCTTTTTCATTATCTTTTGCACTAAGAGATTGAAATAATTCAGAAATTTTTTGATACTGACCGGTTTTAGAATCTTTTTCCTTATCATAAAGTGATTGAAGTATTTCATTCTTAGATTTATCATCCTTAAGACCAATTAAAATCTTTTTTAATTCATCAGCTTTCATCCCACTATAATCTATAACAGAAGCTAAATTTAAAGTAGACCCACCAACTTTATTTTTTTCAAACTCAATTAAATCTAATTTAAATTTAGATATTGCAGAAAAAATATCTGCTCTTTCAGTTCCATAAGCAGCTATCTCTGGAGAATAAAGATTATATTTTAAAATATTATCATGAATAGAATTAATACTCTCAAGAAAAGTCTTTTTTTCAGTATCACTCATTAAACCCAAAATTTTAGTTTTGGTAGCAGAATCTGTAGATTTACTCCAGGCAAGAACCATTGTCTGTTGATCTCCTGAAGCAAAAAGCCTATTAATTTTCCCGTCAACTATCCAAGTATTTAAATCAGGACCCAAAGACTCTTGTGCCAAAAATATTCCCATATTTCCAATAATAATCCCAACTACAATTAATAATAGCAAACCTGTAAAAAATATTTTAATTTCTTTTTTACTCAAACCTTCTTTTTTCATATAAAATATACAATTTACTAGTTTAAATATATTTTGAAGATAGAAAACATGATATAATTCTAAGCATTTCACATATTTCACATAAATGTATTATGATTTTTATTAATATTCTACAGCTGGAGAGTTGTGATTTAGTTTTAGAGTAAGCATAATTACACTTACTAATTTTTATCAAACCTTTTTTTATTCAGAAAAATAAATATTAATAATAAATATCAATTAAGATCTTTTTTCTTAATTTTATCCATAACTTTTGAAAAACTCATAGAATACTCAGTTACTCTAATTGGAGCAAGTTTAAGTGACCTATTATGTGCAATAGCATTTCTAATTGGTTCCATTTCACTTAATTTATTACACCAATCTTTAGTATCAATATAGCTTGAAAAAATATTTTTATTGGATTCTATTATAAGTCTATAATCATGAAAATCTGCAAATAACAATAAATCAGCTTCTTTTTCTTCATCAAGTGCTTCTTCACGCCTTGCTGCACATGATGCTCTAATTTTTGGAGGAACTCCTTTTCTCCACCAATCTTCCCCATAATTTTCTTCAAGTAATATCCTCAAAAACTCTCTTACATTATTCTCAAAAATATATAAATAATCCTGATTTGATTCAGAAGAATATTTATTAATAGTAGGCTCTGTTTTTTTTGATAAGCATTTTGTTAAATATACTCTAACTGATTCAGAATTGGGAACATACTTTAATGATTCTTTAAAATAAGGTTCTGCTTCTGAAAATCTTCCAAGCTTATATAATAATTCACCAAGTAATATTGTTGGAGCCCATAATTGAGGCTTTATCTCAATTGATCTTTTTAAAAGACCCTCAATTTCCTTAACAGAATAAATTTCCCTAAGCGGTTTTTTCATTAATTCCTTAGCAAGATAATAATAATTCATAGGGTCCCTAGGGTTTTTCCTAATTTTATCATAAAAGTCTTTTTCCATCAAAATCATTCCCTTTTTTAATAATACAATCAAAAAAGTATAAATGGTTTTTAAAATCTCCTTACCATTTGAAAATTAATAAAAAAATAAATTTATGCCCAAACAAAAAATTAACATTTAACTATCTTAAATAATTATTTCAAAAATGCTAATTTTTTCCACTGACCAGTCCATTATAACTAAAACTAGTGTGCTGCCCAGTGACATATGTCCTACCTTTTTACATATAAATTTGGGAAATTTCATTAACCCAAATACTTTTACTTATTATGATCTCATAAA
>JAGVIM010000174.1 GCA_020056045.1 Nanobdellota archaeon
CGTTTCTATTTTGCTGAAATCTATATACTTTCGACGTTTCTTAGTTTTAATTCCCAAGATTTGCCCAAACTTTAATAAAAAATAAAGTGAATAACCTCCATGGTAGATGGCGTTCCATTTGAGATTTATATATCTTGGGATAAAAAAATTAATGAATATCATCTTTTTGACAAATTCAGGATGTAATCTATAGAATCTTAATGAAATACAGCAGCCAGAACAAAGGCTTATTATATATATTTCTTTTATCCCTTCTTTAACAAGCATTCTTTTAATTTGATAACATAATTGATCCCAGTCTTTTATGTTTAAATCGTTTGAATGATCCGGATAATCAAAAAGAATGGTTGAATAACCTTGTTTTTCATAAAAATTAGAAATATTTAATAATGATGTATGATTTAATCCTAAAACAGGGAAGAAAAGCAGAAAAGGTTTTTTTTGTTTTTTTATTTTATAAAACAAAGATGTGTTGGACATAGAAAGGAAATAAATAGGTGGATATATTTAATTATTTTGTTTTGTGGGATTTAAATGAAAACATATTACCTAACCTTAATTTATCCAAAAATCAAAAAAAATAGATGGAATCTGGATATTTTTGGATTTCATTCGCTAGGTTTAAAAATATTAGCACAAAAAACACCACGAAATTTTAAGGTTAATATAGTTAGCATGTGTTCTGAAAAAGAAAAAATCCCAAAATCAGATTTGATTGGAATAACTGTTTATACAACATTCGCAAATCTTGCTTATAAAATTGCAGATAAATATAGAAAGAAAGGAACTCCCGTAATACTCGGAGGATATCATGTTTCTACTCTTCCAGACGAAGCCTTAAAACATGCAGATTCAGTAGTCATTGGAGAAGCTGATGATATATGGAAAACAGTTATTGAAGATTTTAAAAAGGGGAAATTAAAAAAGAAATATTACGCATCTTTACCTGATCTTAAAGAGGAATCAAAACCATTTCAATTTTCTACTACTGCTAATCAAATTCAAACTACTAGGGGATGCCCAAGCTGTTGTGACTTTTGTACAGTCCATTTATTTAATGGACGTAAACAAAGACATAGATCTGTAAATGCGATTGTTAATGAGATAAAACAATTTAAAGGAATTTTTAAGAAGTTAGTCGTCTTTACAGATGATAATATTGTAGGAGATAAAAAATATGCTAAAGAATTATTTAAAGCTTTAATCCCATTGAAGATCAAGTGGTATGCCCTATCTTCAATAAACATAGCTGAAGATTTAGAATTATTGGATCTAGCTTATAAATCTGGATGCAGGGTTTTACAAGTTGGACTTGAATCTATTTCTCAAAAATCTTTAAAAGGAATAAAAAAAGCAAACCTTGTAAAAAGATATAGCTTATTAATTAAAAGGATAAAAAAATATAATATAATCTTGATTGCAACATTTATTCTAGGACTGGATAATGATGAAAAAGATATTTTTAATGAAACTGTAAAGTTTTGTAAAAAAAACGATATAGACCTACCTTGTGTAAATCTTCTTGCACCATATCCAGGAACTAATTATTATAAAAAATTAGATTTAGAAAAAAGAGTTATATCTAAAGATTGGAATTTATATGACAGTAATCATGTAGTATACACTCCTAAAAATATGTCTCAAAAAGAGTTATTAGAAGGATTCATTAAATGTCATAGATCATTATACTCAATTAAAGAGGTTATCAGAAGAACCGGTAGAATGTTATTTAAAATAAAACTTAGATATTGGTTCTTACTTTTAGTTGCAAATTGGACTACAGCGGGGTTATACAGGAAAAAATGAAAAAGAAAATATTATTGATTAACCCAGAGAATAAGAGTATTTTAACAAAATTAAAATTTTTAAAGTTTCCTTGTTTATCTCTATTAATACTAAAAAGCATCACACCAAAAAAATATGATGTAATCATAAAAAGAATGTTTAAAAATTCTAAAATTAATGAAATACCTGATTTGGTTGGAATAACTGTAATGACTAATTTGGCATTTGATGCTTATAAAATTGCAGACAGATTTAGAAATAAAGGATCCAAAGTTATATTAGGGGGGGTTCATGTATCTTCTTTACCTGATGAAGCACTAAAACATGCAGATTCAGTTGTTATTGGAGAAGCAGAGGATATTTGGGAAAATATTTTATTTGATTTTGAGGCTGGAGAATTAAAGAAGATTTATAATCCTAAAACTTACTCAGATATAAGCAAACTTCATTCAATTAAAAATAAAGGAAGTTTATTTTTTAACTATATCCAAACAAGTAGGGGGTGTCCATTTAGTTGCGACTTTTGCTCTGTAACACAATTTAATGGAACAAAAATAAGGCATAAGGAACTACAAACTGTTATTACTGAGATAAAATCATTTAAAAGTATATTTAGAAAATACATTATATTCTTAGATGATAATATTGTTGGGGATAAAGAGTATGCTAAAGAATTATTTAAGGCATTAATTCCACTAAATATAAAATGGTTTGGACAAAGTTCAATTAATATTGCAAATGACGAAGAACTATTAGACTTAGCATATGAATCTGGTTGTAGATGTCTATTAATAGGATTTGAATCAATAAATAAAATATCACTCAACGAAATTGGAAAAACACAATTTTTTGATAGTTATGAAAAATCAATCAATCTAATTAAAAAAAGAAGAATTTTAATATATGGGGCATTTATATTCGGGTTTGATAAAGATGATAAAAATGTATTCAAAGACACATTTAATTTCTGTCTAAAAAATAAAATAGATTTTATGGGGATAAATACTTTAACACCTTTGCCAGGTACAAAACTTTTTGATAAGCTAAATAATGAAGATAGGATATTAACAAAGAATTGGTCATTATATGATTTTGAAAATGTAGTATTTAAACCAAATAATTTTACTAGAGAAGAATTATATAAAAGCATCCATCTACTTCAC
>JAGVIM010000239.1 GCA_020056045.1 Nanobdellota archaeon
ATGATTATTCCATAATTCTTGAATATTTAGATTGTCTAGAAGAGTATCACAATAAACTAATAAAAATGTTTTTTTTACTTTATTTTTTAAAAGTTTTATAGCAGATGCTGTTCCTCTAGGCACTTCTTCATCAATATATTCTATTTTAATATTATATCTGGAACCATCCCCTACTAATTTAAATATATTTGTTAGTGTTTTATGATCTGCTATTATGTAAATTATTCTAAAACCTTCTTTTGCTAACTTTTCTATTTCTCTTTCTATTATTGTTGATTGACCAATCTTTAATGCATACCTATTTATTATTTTACCAGGTGTTAGCTTTCTACTATCTCCTGCTAAAATAACTGCTATTTTATTTTCTTTTAAAGCCTCTTTTACTAAATATTCAATTGCCTGAGAACGATTTCGAATAAAAATATTGTCAACTATAGAATCTATATCTCTAAGAATTTTTTCATTTATAGTTATGGATATTTTTGTTTTCATCCATAAAACAAAATAGCTTACAAGTATATAAATCCTACCATAGTAGGATAATGTAGGATTTTTTTGTTTAATTGTTTTTTATCGAAGATAAAGTAGGTAAAAAAAGGTAGTATCTTTTTTAAAATAGGTAGGATACCGTCGGATAAAGTTAGTGCTTTTATAGAAGAATTAATCTTAATTATGGAAATGGTAGAACAAACTTTAGAATCAAGTTTAACAAATGTATTTAGTATAATTTATTATGGTCCTGATGGTTATGAAACCTATGCTGTGGATTGGGATTATAGTCTGCATATACCAAACAAATGGAGTTTAACTTATAAAGAAAAAACTTGGCAAGCTTGGGAGTTTCAAGGAAGAATAGATAAAACTTCCTATAAAGTTCTTTTAGAAAGTTTTGGCCTATCTGAAAAAGATTTTACATTAGAACAACTTGCAATTACGAGTCCTGCAAAATTAGCTAAGATTGGGACAAAAAATCCTAAAAGTTGTACAATTGGAGATAAAAGATATGCTTCAGAAGTAAAAGATTCTCATGAAACATCTGAAAATGAAATTATTTACTATGAGATGGGTACTGATTCTGATCCTTGGTATAGAAATCCAAATGGCGATTCAGCTGCAGGTGATGAAGAAAGATTCAAAAATTATGTAGCTAGATAACTCTGCAATTTAAATTAATAAAAATGGAAAAATAAAAATGACATTAGAGAATATATGTGATAATAGAGAAATTGAGTCTAATTTTAAGGTTTTATCTACATATGTTTATAGGAGATATTCAACATCTACAGATGAATGTGTGGAAGAATCAGAACAAAAAGAGACCCTTTCTGGAGAAGTATTATTTACAAAATCTCAACTTAAATCTCTTGTTTCTAGTATCCCAAAAAATACAAGTATCGCAAGAATAGAATTATATAGAGTTTGGGAAGATTGTACTCCTGGTTCATATGCTAGAGATCATACTATAATTGGCATTGTCTTATCAGATCAAACAGTTAAACCGATTTTCAAAGAAGATAGATTTTATTCAAATGATGAATTAAGGGAAATTAAATTTGCGAAAATTGGATAAAATGAAAAAAACCTTAAAAGCTAATCCTGGAGAAGAAAATAAAAATTTAATAGAAATACTTTTAAAAAAAGGTATTTTAAGACCTAGTGAATATCTTGATGACTATTTAGTTTATCCAGGTAATAATCCTGGGGATATTCAATTCGTAAGCGTTAAAAAAATAAGTCTAGAAAGTCTAATTAAAGGTTCTGCTAAAGAATTAATAATTGATATATATGAATATAAGGGGAGAGAATCTCAATATAATGATTGTGTTAGCGATGACAAGTATTTTTCAGGAAAAGCAAGAATAACATTCGATAAGGGAAATTTAGTTTTAAATACAGAAGTTACAGGAGAGATATGTTATGAAAGAATCTAGAGTAAGAGCTGTTTTCAGCATAAACTATTATGATCCTTTTGGAGATGAATATGCGGCAGATTGGAATTATGATATACCTCAAAAATGGAGTATGAGCTATAGAGATAGGGCTGCAACATGGAAGTCTTGGGAACCAAAGATAATGAGCCTGAAGGTAGATTAGTTTCCTGGGTTGATAATTTAAAACAACAAAAAAGAGCTAAAATTATTTTAAAGGAGGAAAAATCATG
>JAGVIM010000148.1 GCA_020056045.1 Nanobdellota archaeon
AGAACTAAAAAGAAGAGATATTGGGGTCGTGATGGACTATGTTGCAACCCATATATCTTCAACAAGTCCTACTTTTATTAGAAAGTCTAAATCAAAGAGAGGAAAAGATTGGTTTATGCATAGGGGATTAAAAAATCAGAAGAAGTATAGGGCCTATTATGACGAACTAGTCTATAAATCAACTCAGGGTTGTCCTGAAAGACTAGAAGAAATAAATCCTTCAAAAGAATATCTTGGATTTTTTGGACTTGAAAATTCCCCTTTAATTAATTTAATGAATCAAGAAGTAGTAGAATTCAACAAAAGAGTTCTTGATTATTGGATTGATACTTTTGGATTTAGTGATGTAAGATTTGATTCAGCATATATCCAACCAAGAGAATTTATATCTGAAATGAAAGATCATTTAAAAAATAGATACTCTGAGGTTTCACTCATAACAGAAAATTGGGATTTTATAATGGATAGTGGAAGGTCACTGGGATTTAGCAACGGAGAAATTGATATAAAGGGAGTTTTTTTATTTAATGGCATTAAAAATAATCCTAGATTTTTTAGAGATGTGAGGGACCATTATATGAAAATGAAAGATCTTACAAAACTAGGTTATTCATTAGTTCTATCTTTAGGAAATCATGATACTCAAAGATTTAGTTCAGGTAATGCTCTTCAAAAAATAGCTGCAACAATTCAATTCACCCTTCCTGAAACTCCTCTGATTTATTATGGGCAAGAAATACCCATGGAACAATACAATGATGGAACAGACCAAATGGGACAATCAAGAGATCCAATGAGATTTGATTTATTACCTTCAGAAATGCTTGATTTTTATAAAAATTTGATAAGATTCAGAAGAAAACATGATTTTAGAAAAGCAGAAATAAGTGAAATGAAAGTTAATGACGAAGATAAATTATTTAGTTATAGATTAAATTTTAGAGATGTTACTTATTATATAATTGCAAACTCAGAAGATAGAGAAAAATCAATAAATACTCGAAGTTTATTTGAGGATAGAGCAGTTCCTAATTTTGATATTTCAAGAAATAGAAGATTGAAAAGAGATGGGAAAAATGTTTTGAAAGTAGGAGCAAATGAATGTTGTATACTTGGGAAAAATTAAAAAGAGTTTATTTTAAAAAGTTACTTTTAGTATACATTTATTTGTTTTTATTTTTTAGGAAAGCTTATATATTTAATATGATTTGTTAAATCATGAAAAAGGGGGAAGTTTTTGCAGCCTTATTGGTAATAATTCTAGTAATAATTGGTTTAGTTGCTTTTATCCCTTTTGTTTATTCTGAATCTATAGATATTCCTGTAAAAGAATTAACATATCATGCAGAACAATATGAAACTGGAAACATAAATTATGCACAACTTCTTATTTATATATCTACTTTGAAAAAAGACATTGCAAATGCAATGGGTGGAAGTTCAATAGATAAAGATATTATGTTAAGTGGAGATCAATTAGAAAGTGCACTTGGCAAACCAACAGACAGTACAAAATGGGTATGGGTAGAGAATAGAGATGAAGGTGGAGGGTATGAGAAAAAACTAGAAAAACAAATACCTTCTTGGAGAAAGATAATTTTTGATGGGAAAAAAATACAAATACTCTTAAATGCATGGCCTCAAATGAGAGTAATTGACAGCGAAGAGAAATTATTCTATAACCTAAATATGGAAACAAGGTTCAAAAGTGCTGAAGATAAAATTGATTTGCAATCAAAAATAGATGAAATAAAGTTATTGGGTGAAAAATATTCTACTGATCATTCTTCATCAAGCCTTGATGAATTAGCAAAAAATACGGTTGTTATTGAACAATCTTTTCAAAAATATTATAGCATGAATGCTGAAAAATGTGTTGATCTTATGAATGGATTATTTGGAGGTGAAAATAAGAAGCCAACACAAAAAATCCTTCATAATGAAATTGATTTTGCCTCTGGAAAAGATTTTGATGTATATATTAACCTTGATATGTGTGATGAATGTGAATATAATTGGATTAATATTAATACAAATATTCAAACAAGAATATACAATAATAATCAAGAAGAATATAATATGGATGATATGGCAAAGAAATATTTGTCATATACAAATGAAGAGTTTAAAACAGAAATAAAAAATTTATTAGATGGAATAAAACAAGATGCAATTAATGGCAATATTGATCCTATATATAAAAAATCACAAGAACTTTCAATAATAACTAAATCTTGGGATGAGAATTCTAATAAGTTACTTAATCAGCAAAAAGATCCATTTAAAACAGATTTTGATAAAATGACTCAAGAAGAAAGAGATCAATGTAGTAAGGATTTTTGCTGGATTAAAAAAGAGCAAAAAAGAAGAGAAAACGAAAGGACCCTTAGAAACCAAAATTATCAGGAAAGAAAGCAGTTTTACTTATCTTTATTTAATGATTTAGAAAAAAAAGAATCTTACTATGAAGAAGAACAATGGGAAAAAAGAATTCTTGAAAAATTTAGAGAAGCTGGAGAAGAAAAATGTGACAATAATATAGATGATAATAAAAATAGCCAGATTGATTGTGCTGATGACCAATGTTCTGGAAAAAAATGTGGTTATAATGTTATTACAATCTTTGATGAAAATGAATCAAAAGAGCAAAATGTAGAATTATTTTGCATGTCAGGCACATGCCAGCAAAAAGCAGATCTAAGTTATCAAAGCATAGAAAATAATACTATATGTGGAAACCATATTTGTGAAGAAAATGAAAATCTAACCTGTATTGAAGACTGTGGAAGCTGTCCTGTTTATGATGCAATTAATTGTTCGGGACAAGCAATTTTTTCAGGAAAAGATGAAAATGGTTGCTTGCTTGCTCCAATCTGTATGGATGAAAATACTACATGTAGTTCAGATAGTGATTGTATAGATCCTTTATGTGGAAAATCTTCTTGTATTGAAACAAGATGTCAGATAACACAACTAAATGAGTGTAAAGAAGCTCAATGTAGTGATGGTGATGAAAAAGTAGAAAAATGCAATGAAGGAGAAATAGTCAAAGATAAATGCATTGAAGGAACATGGATAACAACAGGACTTGAGTGCAAATCTTCTGGGAATGAAATAATAAATAATAGTGAGACTGAAGAATACAATAACTCTGAACAAAAAAATAATGAAGAAAATAAAATTGTTGGTTTTGAGTGCAGTGTAAAGGGGGATTGTGGAAATGAAAATGATGTATGCAGTAATGGAAAATGTATAACACTTCCTTCAACAACAGAATCTATAGAAATTACTGAAGTAGAAATAAATATCCCTGAAACATCTATTGAAAATAAAGATGTTGTTCCTGAAGAAACGAGTAAAGAAGAAATATCTCAAGGAGAAAATAAAATTGTTGGAGAAGTTATTTTAAATATTTTTAAATCTATTACTAATAATATATTGACTTTAACTGGTTATGTTGTTGATGATACAACTCAACAAGAAAGCACTTCAAATACTGAAACTGATAATACACAAACTCAAACAGATACTAATCAACAAACTAACGAGGGTGAAAATCAACAAACAATTGATCAAAATAATGTTGAAAACTCTAATTCTAATCAAAATAATAATGAAGATCAACAAAGACAAGAACAAGATAGAGAAAGAAAAAATGAAGAAAGACATGAAGAAGATAAACAAAGAAGAGAAAAAGAATGCAATGATATGTGTACTAGACAATGTAATGATAATTTGATAAGACCTTGTGTTGAAGATTGCATATGGAAAAAATGCGGAAATGATCTTAAATGTAATATTGATGAGACAAAAGGAGTGTGTCAAACTCAATGCGAAACTGAAAAAGATATTTCATCTTGCCAAAAAGATTGTAATGGTAAATGCATAGAAGGAAAAGACACTAGAATGGAGCCTGATAACAAGAATCAAAAACAACCAGAAACATTTGTATTGTCCATGGTTGGAACATGTAGAAAAGCAACAGGAAAAGAAGAAACAATGTTATGGTTTAATGTATGGGGAGATGAAATAAAAGACTTGCAGTCTTATAAGATGAAATATTATAATAAAGATAATAATGATTGGTGCAAGCAAGATCTTGAAAACCTTATAAAACAGAGAAAAGAGCTTGAAAATTCACTTAATGATAAATTTGCAGAATGGTTTTTTGAAAAGTATGTTGTGAATACTGATGCTGAATGGGAAAAACATATATCTGGAATTTTTGATTTATATTGGATGGACATAGAAATATCAAAACAAATGGCAGATAGAATGAGATGTCTCGGAATAAAAACATTACCTGAATATAACTTAATAAACTTTACATACAAGACTCAATTTGGAAGTATTGAATTCTGGGAAGAAATAAATAATAATGCTAAAATTTTTGATGATTCAGATGGAGTTCAGGTAATATCTCCTTTTATGAAAACCTGGTTGTTTCCAACAAAAGATTTTTATAAATACCAAATGAAAAAGTCAATGGAAAATCATAATTTGATAGGTCCTGATAGCGAGACTACAAATACGCTTCCACAAGAGATGATTGAAAAATTAAAAAATGATAATAATTTTATGAATATGATAAGAAAGTTTAATGATAAAGGATATTCTAATCTTGCTTTGCAATTAAAAGATTATGATACAAATGAAATAATCTACAATGTATTGATAAAGATAAATGACAAAGACTTAATGTATTTTAAACCAATGCCTGTTAGTGAATTACCTCCTAATTATGTTGTAGCTACACTTGATGTTAACAAGCTTATTGAAATGATTGAATTTGAACAAAAAGGTAGAGTAGAATTACAAAGTCCTCCATGGGACAATAGGCCTAAAGAAAAATTTGTAAAAGGAGTTGTAGATAATGTTAAGATGTATATGAAATTCCAAGGATTTTTGAATTCATTGCAAGTTTCAGAAAAAAGTGTTAAGAGTGAATCTAAATTCTTTGTTGAAAATTTCTTTAAAATAGTTGTGAATGGAGATAAGGGTGGAGATGACAAACAAAAACAAGAACCTAAGGAAAAAGAAAACCAAAAAAATAATAATAATAAAAAATAATCTTTTTATGTCCGAAATTAAAACCTCATTTTTTAAAATGAGGTAGTAAACTTACTGCTTTTAATTTCGGAGCATGTCAGGAACAAAGTTCCTGAGCACCATCAAGAATTAAAAATTCTTGAGGTCCTAAAAACAAGTGCCTGTCACAAACCACATCTTTTAAGATGTGGTGGCACATTGTTTTTTTGATAATATAATTTTATATTTTTCTTTTAAAATTTGTTTTTTAATTATCTACAGGTCTTTGCTTCTTTACTTTTTCAAGCATTTCATAAGAATCATCTTCTGGAGAATATCCAACAAGCTTTTTTGTAGATTCTAAAGATAATCTTTTATTTTTATTATTAGAGGTTCCACTTAAAACTGCATATTTGATTTTGTCTGGTGCTAGAATTGATTTATGAAATAACTGGGCCATATCTCTTTGACTTATTACATAATCATTATTTTGTCTAGTTAGTAATATCTGGCGCAAATCATCAGAGACATATGCTCCGATTCTTATTGCAAGGCAACTTAGATTATATTTTTTATAATAAACATGGCACATTGCCTCAATAAATGCTTTAGTTGCACCATAGAAATTTTCAGGACGAGGAGCATCTGTTTCGCTTATAATTTTATTTACTTCATGACCTTTAACAGCATGAACACTACTTGCCATAATAACTCTTTTAACATTACTTAGTCTTGCAGCTTCTAAAACATTGTAAGTTCCAATTATATTTGGTTTAATTAATTCTTCAAATTTCTCTGTTTTTTCATTGGCATTTCCAGCTAGATTTAAAACAACATCAATTCCATTAAATGCATTTTTTAAGCTTTCAAAATCAGTAATATCTGCAACACGAATTTCATATCCAGAGTCTTTTAGTTTAGATGGATCTCTCATTCCGAGAATTAAATCATAAGAGCTATTATATTTGTAAGTAAAATAGTCTTTAATAAAATATTTTCCTATTCTACCTGTTGGACCTAGCAATAATACTTTTAATTTTTTCATTAGAAAGTAAAATCAAAATAGCTTAAAAAATGTTACTTTTTATTTTTTAAATTTGTTTTTAACTTTTTTGATTGCTTTGTAATTGGTAATTCTTTATTTCCCCATGCAGCAACTCCAAGAACAATTAAGAAAATTATATTTCCTAGAATTGGAATTAAATTAAACAATACCCACCAACCTGGTCTGTTTACTGCATTAAATGTTTTCCACATCCAAATAAATGAGAATATTGTAAGAGTTAGTAAAGCAGCAAATCCAAGATATCCTAAAATCATTGTTATTATTATAGGAAATGGTAAAAATATAGGCGGGACTAATTTAAATGGAACAAAGATTAATAATAAAATAGGCCACCAATGCATGCTCGCAAGATTACTTGATATTATTAATGGACCTATTATTGGAATCCATGCAACTCCTGGATGAGAAAAATCTTTTTTATTTGCAATTGATGAAAATGCAGAAGATATGTATATATATAAAAGCAATAATATTAAAAGTAATATTAGAAAAAAAATTAAAGAAATAATTAATTTGGGTCCAAGATCTATTCCAAATGGAAGTTCTATTGGACTTGGTCCTTCAATTGTAAATGTTTCATAGGTTGTATTTACTTTTCCAGTGTTTGTATAATAATTATACACATTTGTAACAGAAGAACTTCCGCCATTATTTCCTCCAGGATTATTTCCACCTGGATTGTTTGGATTAGCTGGATTGTTTGGATCACAGAGAAGAGACTCATGAGGTTTATCATCTATTGTTCCGCAATTGTTTGTATCTTCACAGGTTCTAGTAAAAAGATTATTTATGCAAGCTGACCAATCAGTACATTGCCAATTTTCAGTGCAAGGATTTCCAGGAACACGACCTACATAACAGGTTTTTGTAGTATTTAGTTTATTATTTGTTGTCCCACAATTATTTAAATCTGAACAGCTTCTTCTTTGAGTACCATTTAAACAAGCATTCCAAAGAGAGCATTTCCATTTTTCAATGCAAGTAGTATCTCCAGATGTTGATGGTTCACTATCGTTAACAGGAGTTTTTCCTATTGCCATAATATCTGTAATCTTAAGAATTGTATTTCCTCCTGAATTGCTTAGAGTTATTGAATAAACATGGGCAGTAATTACTCCTTGTTCATTTAATAAAGATCCTTCTGAAAACCATTTTTGAAAAAGTGTTGAAGTTCCTTTTGTTAAAATAAGGTTTGCTTTTTTTGCTCCAGAATCAATTAAATCAATATATAAAACATAATCATCTCCAAATGAAAAAATATCTCCTTCAATAAAAGTTTTATTACCAAGATTCTCCATTGGTGGAGCTGAAGATATTAAATTTAAAAATAAGATACATATAATTAAGGTTAATATAAAAAAATATATTTGCGTCTTTTTCATGATTTTATTAAATTAACTAGATATTTAAACTTTATTCAGATAAGTTTTTATAATAGAGTTCTTTTAATAATTATATGGCTAAGTCTAAAAATATAGGGGGGTCTAAAAAAAAGGTGAGTATAGGTTTAATTATAGCAGTTATTATAGGAATAATTATTCTTTTATTGATTTTACTTTTATTATGGAATTTTTTAAAAATATTTATTATTAAAAACTCATTTCCTGTGGATTATATTTCAAGTTACAACTATACAAATTATACTAATAATAGTCTTGAGAATTTAGAGGGAGATTTACCATATACAGATCCATATGTAGAAAATCCTACTCCCGTAGTAAATGATTCTAAAAGAGAGTATAAAACTTCTAATAAATTAACTGAATTAACATTTGCAAGAGATGTTGAGTATCAAGAAGATTATATAACCTGGAAACTTCATATAAATATAAAGGTCACTGGATATCTTCAAGAAATTGATCCAACAACAAGCAATCTGAATAGGGTAATTGATAGAGTTTATGTGTTTAAAGATAGTAATGTTAATTATGATTTATTTGGTTCTGAGATAAAAGATGATGGTGAATTATGCAGACATGAATATAGTGACGAAGGAAAAGGAAGCAAATCTATTGGAGAGTTGAATGTTGATACAGGAGATAAAAAAAGGAGTATGATACCTGTCGCAGGGTGGGGAAGCTGGGCATTAGCTTATTCAGACTATGGATTTTATACTGATACACCTGAAATATCACTTGAAGGATTTGTACTTTTTCCAATTAAAGAAACTGTTTTAACTACTAAACTAAAAGATAGTGCTATATGTAATGGTGATCCTAATTTTAAGCCAGTCCAGACTTTTAATCATGCTTTAAGTCCAATGTTTCCTTTTAGACTAAATAAGGTAGATATAAATCAAAAGAGTTATAGTGGAAGTTTCGAAGCAGAAAATGATGCATCTCAGGAACATGATCCTGTAGGCAGGGCAACATTTGATAGTGCTCAATTAGGTCTAGATAAGCTAATAGATCTTCCATATGATGCTCCTGGAAATTGGAAAATTGTTTATAATATAAATTTACCATAAAAGATTATCAAAAAAACAATATGCCACCACATCCTAAAGGTTTTTTACTGCGGTAAAAAATCGCCTGCTGGCGAATGTGGTTTGATTGGCACTTGTTTTTAGGATGCTCAGAAATTAAAA
>JAGVIM010000107.1 GCA_020056045.1 Nanobdellota archaeon
ATATTGTTTAATATGGGTCTTGACTCAAATGGGTCTGGCGGTTCAAGTAAATTTGAAGAAAAAATTATGAAAGCATTTCTTGATTCTAAAAATAACTTAAAAAGATTTGCAAATGAAATAGATGATGTGAGTAAGGAAATAAATATGGGTATTTTTGAATATGGACAAACTAAAAGATATACATCTGAATTATTAGATTAAAATGGTATCTAATAAATCCAGAGACTTTATACTAGAATTTTTTAAAGATTCTAAACTTGTTGATGAAAAAGGAGTTTTAAACATAAGTGAAGTACCTAAGGATTTTGAAGATTTTGTTGGTAAAAAGTCTCCATATAAATTAGTTTTTGATTTTAATTTACATAATAAAATTAAAGATTCTGAATTAATTACTCAGGGAAGTTATTTTTTACTTTCAATAAGGGATTATTTAATTAATAAAGGTCAAACTAGTTTATTAAAAATAAATATTAAACCTGATTTATTGGAACTTAATAAAAATCTTGCCAAGGGCTCCAGGATTCTTGAAATTAAACAGGCTGATTTTAATTTTTTATCTGAATTTTATTTTTTATCAATTTATCAATATCTTAATGAAAAGAAACAGTCAATGAATAATATTTTAATTAAGGATAATAATGTAATTGATCTGGATATTAACAAGTTTAAATCTTGCAATGGAAATAAAGAAGAAATTCCTATTATAGACTTAAATAAGTCCTATTTAGTTGCTAAAATTAAACTAAATAAAGAACAAACTAATGAAATCAGTAAACTTAAGTTAATTTTAATAGAAAAACTTGATAAAGAACTTTTTAGAGTTAAAGATCATTATTATAAGCAAATTAAAGAAAAAGATGAAGAGGTAGAAACCTGTGCAAGAAAAATAAAACTTCTTGAAACTAAACTTAAACATACTTATTATGATAGGGATATTAGTATTTTGAAAAGGCAGATTAGAGAATCTAAAGAAAGATTGGAAGGTCTAAAGAAAAAAGGATACAGGGAAAGACTTCGTTCAGAAGAACTTTTTCATATTACTGATGAAGTTGAAAAACATGTTTTATCAATAAAAAATAATTTGATTAATGTTACGGTGTATTATTATCCTGTTTATGACATATCGGTTAGTCTTAAGGGTAAGATCAGTTCTATGAAATATGATCCGGTTTTTAATAGGGTTATTTAAATTTGAGTTTTAAATTAATTTTGTTTATTTTTTATTTTATGAACTTTCATTTCAAATACTTCTTTACAATCGTATATTCTGGTTTAGGATTAGCTATCCTATGAAGGTGTTCTTCGACGGCTGCAGGATACTTTGTTTCAGCCCATCTTACCTTTAGTTTTGTCAGGTCTACCTTGCTTTCCATTCTTTTTTTAGTAGAATGTTTGCCTTTTCCAGTTAACTGCTTTAATATTCTTCTATTGAGATTGCCGGCCATTCCAATATCTAAACATCTATCACAATCTTCTGAAAGAACCTCATATACTCCTGGAGAATTTGGAACATTGATTTTCTTTGAAACCAAATCATTCCAGTTATAAGGATTACTCCAGTTTAATTTTTCACTAATCTCAAGAGGAGGATAGTCAATCATATATCTGACAGGGTTTAATTGTTGATAAAGTTTATTACACTGGGTGTCAAGTATTACTTTATTATACTTGTCATGTCCAAGCTGTCCACATTGTCCAATCTTTTTCGCATTTAATTAAAACTAAGAACATTTTTATTTTTGACAAAACATACCTTCTTTTTTGATAGAAACCTGAATACTTTGGGCATTTCTTTAATTACTTTAAATCAGATTTAAATGCCCCCACGAGATGTTAAACTATTTATTATTTTTAGAACTATTCTTCGCTTCCACTTATTTCTTCTTTATCAACACCTTTTAAATCTTCAGTTGTAGCATCTTTTTTTTCTTGTCTTTTTGGACATTTAGGATTAAAGCAGAAGATCCAAGGACGTTTTCCTTGTCTTATTGATATTAGCATTGGCCAGCCACATTCTTCACATTTTTTATCATCTAATTTTTTTATCAATGATCTGCTTGGAAGAGGGTATGTTTGCTTACAATCAGGATAGCTAGAACAAGCTATAAAATAGGATTTAAATCTCGGGGAGAATTTTAGGGAGAGGTTTCCAGTGTTACAGTTAGGGCATATTATTGGTAGTTTGTTATCTTCTTTTTGTTGTGCCCACATGCTTGTATTTGCTTCCATTAGTTCTTTTCCGATTATGCTTTCATTTTTTTTAAAATCTGCTGATATTTTGGTTAGGGTATTTTTTGCTTCTTCTAGAATATGTTGTTCTTTTTTATCTAAATCTTTTTTAGATGCTCTTATTGAATCCATTTCTTTTTCCATTTGCCTTGTTAAATCTTCATCAATTATTACAGGTGAATGTTTTTTTAGAGAGTCAATTAGGTGAATTCCAAGAGTTGTCGCTTTTATTGATTTATCTTTAATATAATCTCTGTTGTATAATGTATCAATAATATTTGAACGAGTTGATTTTGTTCCAAGATTTCTTTTTTCTAGTTCTGTTACAATTGAGGCTGGAGAATATCTTCTTGGAGGTTGAGTCATTTTTTCTTCAGATCTTAATTTTTCAATTGTTACTTCTCCATTAAAGTCTTTTATTTCTTTTTCATCCATTTTTGTTGGATAGACATTCATCCAACCTGATTTTATTATTTCCATTCCTTTTTCAGAGAATTTAAGATTATTTATTTCAACTTCAACACTTTTATTTTCAAGTTCTGCGTTTTCACAAAAGCATGAAATAAATCTTTTTACAATTAGTTCATAGATTCTTTCATCTTGACCCTCTAGGTTTTGAAAATTGCCTGTTGGAATAATTGCAGGGTGAGCTGGATCTGATTTTTTACCTTCAATAGGCTTCTCATTTATAGCATACTTAGTTTCTTTGAAATTTTTTGAAAGTTCTTTTAAAATCTTTTTTGGCATCATTGCATCTGGAATTTTTTGAGATGATGTTCTTGGATAGGAAATTAAACCAGCTAAATATAATTTTTGAGCAATTTGTAATGTTTGAGAAGGAGTTATTCCATAAAATTTATAGGATTCTGTTTGTAAACTTGTTAAATCAAAAGGGGCTGGAGGTTGAATTATTTGTTTTGTTTTTTTAGTATTTGCAATTGCTTTTTGTCCAACAAGCCCATTGAATTTATCTAATTCTGATTTTTTAGTTATATCTTTATTGTGTTTTAGCTCTGTTGTATTTTTTTTATCATTAATTGTTATGAAAACTTGCCAATAGGGAGTTGATTTAAATGCAAGAATTTCTTTTTCTTTTTCTACTATTAATTTTAAGGTAGGGCCTTGAACTCTTCCTATGGACATTATTTTAAATTTACCTGTTGTTTTTATTGCAGTCATTAGTGCTCTTGAAAGATTAATACCATATAACCAGTCTAGAAAATGACGTGTTTCTCCTGCAATTGCTTGGCCCCATTCAATTGTAGGATTGACATTATCATAGGATTTTTGAAGTTCATCTGTTGTTAAAGATGAGAATTTCATTCTTTTTGCATCTTTTTGTCCTGCAATAAATCTAACTATATTATATCCAATAACTTCCCCCTCAGTATCAAAGTCTGTTGCTATTACTATTTCACTTGCATTTTTTACTAGTTTTTTTATAACATTATAGTATTTTCTTGTAAAGTCTTTCTTTTTTACTTCAAAATTGGGAAACCATCCAATGTCAAAAGTAGGATAGTCTCTTTGTTTTTTTGTTTGAGAAACTGTAAATAAATGACCAACTGCACAGGCAACTACTATTCTTTTTCCATTTCTTTCTAGTTCATAGTAGGCTATTCCTTGATCAGAGAGTTTTCTATCGTTTCCATTTGAAAGAGCTGCTGCTATTTTTGATGCTGCTTGAGGTTTTTCAGTTATAACAAGAACATAACCGCCTTGTTTTAGTTTTGTTTCTTCTAGAATTGCCTGTCCAAAAACTTCTGTTGCACTGGATTTTGATTTTTTGGTTTTTGATGAAGTAGTTTTTGTTTTTTTAGTTTTAGGACTAGTTTTCCTTGTCTTTTTTTCTATTTTTGAACCTACTTTTTCTATTGTTTCAATCTGTTCGATAGAAGGTTTTGGTTTTACAGGAACTTCTACTGTTTGTTTTACATTTTCAGGATTGAAGATCATGTATGATTTTTGTTCAATTCCTTCTTTAGTTGGATTTTTCTTTAGCATAAAATTAACAGTAATTAGGAGTATTTATAAATTTGTAGGGAGAATATAAAAAAAGGTTTTGAAGATTATTTATTGTTTTTGGTTAGTTTCATAAGATGTTCTTCTCTGTTATCTTCATCTTTAATTTCTCCTGTTATTCTAAAACTTAACTTTTTATAGAGTCTAATTGCAGGTTCATTATCTTTATATACACTTAGATTAATTTCCATAATTCCTACTTCTTTAAATGCAAAATCTATAAGTGATTTACAAGCTTCTGTTCCAAAGCCTTTTCCTGAATGATTTCCAATCATAATTGAGATTTCTGGAAGATTTTGAAATTCTTCACTGTCAAAAAGATTAATATCTCCTACAGGTTCTTTTGTTTGTTTGTTTAAAATACAAAAAGTCATGTTTTTGAAGTCTTTTTTCCATTCATCATGCATTTCCTTTACTTCTTGCAGGGTATATTTCATATCTTCTTCTCCTAATTTTAATTTTAAATCTTCATTGCAAAGCCATTTATGATATAATTTATAAAATTCATCAGAATCTGGAATTGGAGCTAAAATTATTTTTTCTCCTATTATTTCTGGAAGTTGATTATTGTTTTTTTTATTATATTCTTCAATTGTATGGAGTTTTGTTTTCATTTTATTTCTTGTTTTTCTGTTTCAATTTGATCATAAGTTGGAAATTCTTCAACCAATGATATCTTATACTTGTTATTTGGATTATTTAGAAGTTTTGCTGCTGCTGATTGGGATAATATAACCCTTTTCTTTTTATTATCTATGTAAAACTGTTTATTTATTTCCTCTTTTAATTTATTTATTAATTTTTTATTAATTGAATCAATAACTAAATATTTTACCATACCCTCTTTTGTTTTATAACCAAAGGGTAAGATATTATGGAGTTTTAATCTATTTTTGAATTGATGATTATTTTTTAATTTTGCGGTGCAAAGATGAACTTTTAGATTGATTTTTCTTTTTTTTATTTGTTTTAATAGCCAGATTCCAGATTTAATTGAATCTTTTATTGTATAGCCCCCCTGATTTAGTGTATATTTTTTTGTAACCATATTTATATTTGTTTCAGACAATTCAAATTCATTTAAATTAACAAATCCAATGAAATCTTTGGCTTTTGTTATAAGTTCTAGAAAATCTTTCTCTTTTTCTGGAATCATTGGAAGTTCTATTCCAATATTTTGTTTTTTCCAATATATGGATGCTAGTTTTATTTTTTTAAGGTCATTATCTGCAATAGCAGCAAATATTGAATCTTCTTTTTTAGATAAAGAACTTCTTAATGAACTACATTCTGGGTTAAATCTTATTTCATCAATGTATTTTGAAAGCTTTTTTAGATTGTTTTTGTTTACAAATTTTGTTGGAAGGTAAATGTGAATATGAAATTTCTTGCCAAATGTCTTTTTTGCTGTTTTTGCATATTTTATTGTTCTTTTTAGAAACAATAATGGATCTCCTCCTGTTATTCCCATTGATGTTGCATTTGATTCTTTTATTTCTTTTAAAAATTCTTTTGTATTTTTTATTTCTCTTTCATTTGCCCAAATAATATTTTTATTTTTCCTTTTATCAGATAAAGAACAATACCAGCAGTTTCTACTGCATACTCCTGAAATAAAAAGAACTAGTTTTTCACCTTTAACACAATATTTACAGCCTTCTGGCAAGCCATTTAAGTTATAGGAGGAATATTTAGTTTTCATAGATAATTAAAAGAAGACTCATTTAAAAATGTAGGTTTTAAAAAGCCTTTTGATTTTTATTGTTTATGAAAAAAGAGATTAGTTTTCCCCATTGTCTTGCGTGTTCAAAATTTCAGGTAACTTGTTGTAATTGTGCTCCTTTAGTACCATTTACAATAAAAGATATAAAAAGAATAAAAAAATTAGGTTATAGAAAAAGAGATTTTATTACAGTTCATAATTATCCTAAGAGCTTTATTAATGGAAATGAAAAATGGTGGGAAAAAAGTTTTGTTAAGATTAAAAATAAAAATTATAAA
>JAGVIM010000253.1 GCA_020056045.1 Nanobdellota archaeon
AAACCTGAGCATATTTGTTTATTCCTCTTTTCATCTTATTATTAACAATCTAATGGTTTTAAATATTGCTTATTTATAAGCTCTGTCCAGAATTAAATCTCATAACTTCAAATATCCTAAAAAATCACTCATTTTTCTTTATCCCCCTTATTAATTAGGGGGGAGTAAATAAAAATAAGACAATAATAAATTAACTTTTATTTAAAATAAAGAACTCTGGACAGAGTCTTATTTATATTATCTATAATTGCAAACTCAAAACCTTTGAAATACCTTCTTGCATACTAACTCCATATAGGATGTTGGAGGATTCTGAAATTATTGAATCATTGTGAGTAATTATTAGATATTGACCTTCTTTCATATGTTTTTTTAGAAGATAGGCTAATTTTTCAGAGTTTCTTCTGTCAAGAGCTGCATCTATTTCATCAAAAATATAGAATGAATAAGGCCTATAGGATTGAATTGCAAAAATAAGGGAAAGGGCAACAAGAGTTTGTTCTCCTCCTGAAAGAGAAGTAACATCAAAATACTTTCCTGCTCCAACTTTTACAATTATATCCAGTCCACCATTAAAAACTTCTTTTTTATCTTCTGGCTCTAGAGTAACTATTCCTTTTGGACTTAATTGTGAAAAATTATTTGAAAATAACTCATTTATTTTTTCCAATGTATCTTGGAATGCTTTTTTCTTTTTCTTATCAATCTGTTCTATTACTCTTAATATTTCATCTTTTTCTTTTCCTAACTGATCTACTTTTTCCCTTATCTTATCATATTCTTCTTTAATTTGATCATAAACCTCTAATGCCCTCATGTTAACATTACCTATTCTAGATAGAATATTCTCTGTTTCTAATAATTTTTCCTTTAACTTTTCTAATGAAAGAGAAATAAATTCTATTTCACCAAATTCACTTAATTCCTGCACTAATATCTCTTTTCTTGCACTAATCTGGGCTTTTATTATCATCAGGTTATTATTCTCATTTTCAAGCATTCTTTTTTCATTTTGTTTATGCATCATATCAGATTCAAACATCCTAACCTTGTCTTGAATTTCATTTTTCTGTTCAAACATTTTTTGATATTTTCTTTTAAGAATTTCTGCTTGTTCTTCTTTTTCAGCAGCCAAATCCTGATTTGTTTCTAAATCTTCATTAATTGTTTTTAATTGTTCAAGAATATCTTCCTTATCCCTTATATTTTGTTTAATAACAACCCTTATTCTTTCCAATTCTCTCTGTCTTGTGGTTATTTCTGTCCCAAGGTTTCTTTCTTCTGTTCTTTGAAGTTCATTTACTTCAAGCTTAAGATTTTCATATTGTTCCTCACTCATCTTAAGAGTTGCAAACTTATTTTCTAAACCTTTCTTTTTTATTTCTAAATTTTTAAGTTCTTGTTCGAAAAGTTTTACTTGTTCAAAGTCCCTTGATAATTGTTGTTTTTTATCATTAATTGTTTGAAGTTTTACTAAATCTAGGTTTCTTTGGTTTATTTCAAAAGATTCTTTTGCAACAGATTCTTTTAATTCTTTTAATTTTAGTCTTAACTCTTTTATTTTAGATTCTGAATCAAGAATTATTTCTTTTGAACTATTAATATCTGAATTAGACTTATTTATTAATTCATTGATATGATCAAGAGTTATTTTTGTCTTACATAAAGGGCAAATATCTAATTTAGATACTTGGGATTTAATTTTTTCTGCTTCATTAATTATTTGATGCTGAATTGCATCTGTTTTTTCAGTTTCAATTATTTCATTTTCTAATTTAGAAATAATATCTTTATTTTGTTCAATTGAATGTTTTAATTGGATTAGACTATTTGTCGAATCTTCAATAGTATCCTTTATTCTAATTTCTTTTTCTATTTGTTCAATCTGATTTAGTATAAAATTGGATTCATTTTTTAATCTTTGAACTTGTCTTTCTTTATCATCAATTTGAGATTCTATTGAAGAAAGATTTGATTTTAAAAGATAATACTGTCTTTTTATTTCTTCATATTCTTCAAGTTTTGCTTTTTTATCATTTAATTCTTTTTTTGTATTTTTTCCCCTTTCCTGAGACATTAGTTCTATTTCTTTTTCAGAGGTTTTTATTGATTCTTCTAAAGCTTGTTTTCTTCTTTCAAGTTC
>JAGVIM010000262.1 GCA_020056045.1 Nanobdellota archaeon
ATGTTACACTCAAACGTAACATTTATACCTCAAATGTTACACTCAAACGTAACATTTATTCCATTATGGAAATGGTTATTAAAAAAATGACTTATTTTTAGATAGTGGTTTAATCAAACAAAATTATTGATTTATCTTAAAAATTTTGAAAACTCTGCAAGGGCAAGCTTTTTAAGGGGGGTATTTGTTGTATTTTTAGATAGTTTTAGATATCTTTATAATGGACACCCAAAACATAGACTGGAAAAAACACAAGGGCGGTATATTTGTTGTTATCGTACTTGGCATTGTTTATGATACTTTAACTAAAAAAATTCTAATTGGTAGAAGGGTAAGAGATCCCCATATTAAAGAACTTACCTGGGCTTTTCCAGGAGGAAAGCCAGAATATTCTGAAGATTTAGATGAAGCTGTAAAAAGAGAAGTAAAGGAAGAGACAAATCTTAATGTTGAAAGTTTAGGTACTATTTTTGCAAAAACCTACCCTGAAAAAAAGGAACTTCTTTCAATTTATTATCTCTGTGAAGTTAAATCCGGAAAAGAAAAAGCAGGAGATGATTTTGTTGAACTTAAATGGGTAAAACCAGAAGAGCTTGAAAAATATTTTAAAACTTCTTTTCATCCAAAGTTAAAAGAGTATATAATGAATTTAAATTAATTTAAATAAAAGAATAATCTTTTATTACTTGTATAACTTTTATAAAATATCTTTCTATATTAATTTTTATAAACTAGCATTGAAATTAACCTTTATCTCACCACAATTTTTCAAAAGATAATTATGCATTCTTTGAATAACAACTTCCTGCATTTCTTCCTTTAAAGCTCCAGAACATTTTGATAAATCTCCCTCAACTTCAAGAGCACTTTCTTTTCCAACTAAACAAACCATTAATTTTCCCTCAAGCCTTTGATTTTCAACAGTTCCTTGATTTAATCTTTGTAAATAAACTTCAACCTTACATTTTCCTTTTCCCTCATTTCCAATTAGTTTATATTGCCATGTAGCCTGGCTATCTTCTTTTATAAAAGAAACTTTTTTACATTTATCAAATGAATTAATAAAACAATCATTGCTGTTGCAAGGCCTCATATAAAATAAAACATAATATGCTATAATTGCAACAAGCAGAATGCTTAGTATTACAAGCGACATTATAAGTCTATAATATATTTTTGTATATCCCTCTGCTTCTAAAAATTGTTTCAACCCTTTTTTTCCTTTTTTCATAAATATATAATACAAAATGTATATTTAAAGTTTACTTTTCTAAGAAAATTCAATTTATCCTATCTCGAGGATATTTTTTTATTAATATGGGGTATGTAAAAGAATTATAGGTTAGTTTCGTTATAGGTAAAATAATACTAGCTAATCTTAACTAAATCAATTATTAGATTAATAATATAATTGTAAAATTTAGAAATTATAGAATAAAATTATCCTTGCCATTTAAGTGTTGGATATGCTAATGATCCTGAATTATCTTTCCAGATCTTATCAAAAGCCCAATTAGTCATCGGAGGATTAGCAGGATTGAAAAAATCATCTTCATAATTATCTTTAGTACATCCACTAGTTTGATCACCACCAGTATAACAATAAGTAGGATCTCCTATTTTGAAATAAACATAGCAATTAGTTAAAGTACTACCATAATTGTATCCTATTAAATCTCCTAGATTTGATCCAGGGCTTCTTACTCTTCCTGTAGAAAATGAATTATAAATTGATCCCCAATTAGTTTGACCTATAAGGCCTCCAATTTGTGATCCAGTACAACTAACATTTCCTGTTGCATAGGAATTAGCCACAGTAGTATAGATTCCAAATCCAATTAAACCTCCTGAATCGCTAGAACAACCAGTAACATTAGCTCTTGAATATGAATTATTTATTGTATTATAATATCCAGAATAACCAACTAATCCTCCAACATAAGTACTTGATGTTGTTCCTACTACATTTCCTGTAGAATAACTACCACTAATATTTGAATAATAAGAATTTCTTATTTCTCCAACTAATCCACCTATAAAGTTACTACTTCCAGAAACATTTCCAGAAAAAGAACAATTAGTTATATTGCCTTGCTGAACTGATCCAACTAATCCACCAACATATCCATTACCACTAATATTTGAATTTATTATTTTTAAATTATATATCTTTGATGTTGTATCTATAGCTCCAAATAAACCAACATAATCATTAGTAGATCTTTTCTTAATATGTAAATTACTTATAGTATGACCATTTCCATTAAAATTTCCTGTAAAAACCGAAGTTAATCCATTATTTGCAACAGAATTTCCAGCTATTGGATCAAAATTTAAAGTAGTTGCAGTAATAGAAGCATCAATATCAAAATCCAAAATATAATTTGCAGTTAAAACAAGTCTAACTTTATCAAGATCTACTAATGTACATATATGCATTGGATTATCAGCAGGATTACGACAATTAGCTCCTGCAGCAACACATGATGTTCCTCCAGAACAAGTAGGTGTTGCACCTGAACATCCAGGAGCACAAGTTCCTCCACATCCATCATCTCCACATATTTTTCCAACACAATTTGCAATTCTAGGATCAGTTGCTCCACTACATGTTCCCCAAGTATTACTTGTACAAGTTTGAGTTCCAGATGCAGTACAAGTTCCAAAAGTTGGACTAGTTTGAGTACATGCTTGTGTTGCTCCGTTAGTACAAGGAGTTGGTGTTCCTCCAATTCCACTACTTCCAGCACTAGGTCCAGCCACATAACTCATTTCTCTGCTTGAAATATTTTTTTCATCCACTAAAAAAATATAAAAAAGACTAATTTTTTTTAGTCCTGAAAAATCAGTTGTTAATGAAGGGCTTAAATAACTTCCATCAACAAGATAAACTTTTGTTTCAAGTTC
>JAGVIM010000251.1 GCA_020056045.1 Nanobdellota archaeon
ATGGAAATGTATTTGATAAATTTGTAACATATAAATGTAATAATATTGGAACTCCTGCTAATTCATGTTCTAGTTCAACAAGTGATGTATTAAAACAAATTTGTAGTCCTGCAAGTCCTACACTGCAGACAAAAACATTTTCAGAACCTGAAATAAGATTATATCTTCCTGACAATAGTAATTATTATGGATATTGTGCATATGGAACAGAATCAGCAACTCACTTTTGTATTGATAAAGGATATGATGGATATACAGGAAGTTTTAACTCTCAATATATTGGTCCAACACTTTGGAATGATATAATGTTAAAATGGGTTAATGGAGGATGGGCACATTTAGATGGTTATGGTTGTGATACTGCAATTTACGGAATAACTTGTGTTAAAAGTGTGAATGCAGGACAAACTTGTTCAAATGGACAATGTGTAAATATTGTAACTCAATGTGTTGATTTAATTGATAATGATGGAGATAATTTAATTGATGCTGCTGATCCAGGATGCTGGAATAATCAAAGTAATCCCAATACTTATAATCCTAGTTTGAATAATGAAGATAATCCTCATATGTATCTTCCAAATATGCCTAATTGTATTGGTAATTTTGGAACTGTTACAGGTTATAGTGGATCAAACACATTCTCAACTGGATTTAATTGGGATAATACTCCTGAACATTATGTTCATTATTTAAATGATTTAACATTGTCAAGAGGCAATAAACTTGATTGGTATTATGTATGGATTGTTCATCCTGGCTATGTTCAATGGGATTTAGGAAAATTAACAAATTATTTAAGAGTTTATCCTAACCAAGATCATGGGCCTTATCCTGGAGAAATTGAAGAATATGATGTATCAGTAAGTGCTGATGGAAATAGTTGGACAAAAATAAATTCAATTGCAACCTATGTTAATGATATAAATAATGTTAAGACTCATGATGGAGTAAGAGATTATTCTTCAGCAACAGCATTTAGATATGTTAGACTTGCTCCTAATTTAATTATTCCAAGTGCAGATGAGTTTGAAATAGATGCATTACAACAATGTGATAATTTATTCAGATGTTCAACAGATGCTCAATGTAATGATAATAATGCAGGAACAACTGATAAATGTATAAATCCTGGAACAGCTCAAAGTTATTGTACAAATACTCCTATATGTACATCAACTAGTAGTCAAAATGCTAATTATCCTAAACCTTATCAATGTGGTGGAGATGACTGGAATATTGGACTTCCTAAAGGAGTTACTTGTAGTGGAAGTACTCCTAGATTCTATGTTAACCCTGTAAGTAATGGAGTTATAGGCTGTAGTCCTAGTTCTGTTTTTACTACTCCTACTGAATTAAGAATACATCCTGATTTAGCATCAATGAATAAATTCTGCCAACTATATACTAAAGATCCAAGTTCATATGCAACTTATGGAAGAATGCATAATTATTGTAATGGAAATGACCAAAGCTTAGCTACATTTACAAATAACCAATGGGATTGCAAAGATGTATGGGCTGGAACTTTTAATGTCCAGGATGTAACATGTGCAACTGGCTGTAGTATTAGTCCTGGTTGTTGATTTATATAGAAAAAGTTTAACTGATGTGTAATAAAAAAACTTAGCCTTAAAGATATCTATAATTCTTTTCAAGGTAATGGGAAGTTATGTTTGAAATTTGATAATGTTTAAAAACAGTGTAACTTTCCAGTAATCCATGAAATCGGTGAGTTTTAAATCTTTGAGAACAGGGAAAGTAGTTATTTCAGTAATTGCTCTATTACTTATTATTAGTTTTATAGGATCTGTTCTTGCTATTACTGCAAGTATTGGAAATGCTAGAATGATTTTAAGAGCAAATGTTGGAGAGACTATTCAAAAAACAATTCTTGTTAAAAATATTAACAATGAAACTGTTAATATTGAACTTTTTGCTTCAGGAGATCTTGAAAAAGATATTAAAATAAAAGATGCAAATTTTAGTCTTGCTCCTAATGAAGAAAGAAATGCTGCTTTTACGATTAAGGTTACAAAAGAAGGTACATATGAAAGTCAGGTTAATGTAAAGTTTTTTTCTGTTATTGAGAAAAAGGGTGTTGGACTTTCTTCAAGTATTGTTGTTATTGCTTCAAAAAATAATGGAACTGTTGATGAAGGAGATGTAACTGATCAAACAAATTCAACTAGTGTTACGGACATAATTGGAAACATAGTTGGTGGAAAAGATGGAAAAAAGTTAAATATTTTTGTTATATTATTAATTGCAACTGGATTAATATTCTTAGTATTTTTTATTTTATTAATCATATACTATAAAAAATCTAAAGAAAGAAGTTATGAAGAGGTTAGTATAAAAACTAAACCAAAAAGAGCAATTAAAAAAATATGAATCTAAAATTTATTTTCTTTCTCTTTGCAATATTATTTCTTTTAAATGGAGTTTATGCTAAAGATGTTGCATATGTTGTAAAAACTTCATCAAATGCTAATATTATTGTTATTTTAAATGAACTTGGATATAGTTATGATATTATAACAGATACTTCTATTCCTAGTACAGATTTTTCAAGTTATGGGGTTATTTTAATACAGGATAATGTAGTTAATAAAAATTCTCTTCCATTAACAACAAAGAACCTTTTATTTTTTGATAAAAATATTGTTACAACTATATGGCCTGGTTCTATTTATTCTAGTACAAGCACTTTTACTTCTAATTTTGAACAACTTGGAACTCCTTTTACAAAGGGTTTTACAAATATAAATTTTAATGCTTATACAACAACAAGATCTATTTATTCTCTTAGGGTAAAACCTTCCTATGTAAATAGAGTTGCATTAACAACTGGTTCAACAGGAAATTATGGAATTGTTACATATTCAAATGAAAATAATGTAAGAGATGTTTTTTTTGGATTTTATGATATTGATTATTGGAGTGCAGATACAAAAAAATTATTTAAAAATTCTTTAAATTGGACAAGACTTGGTATGGATCTTGATGGAGATGGTTATTATTCTGATGTTGATTGCAATGATAATGATGCTGGAAAATATAGAAATTTACCTGGATATGTTGATGCTGATCTTGATGGAAAAGGAACTGGAAGTTTATTACAAGTTTGCTCTGGGGATACATTAACTGAAGGATATTCTACAATTGGCGGAGATTGCAATGATAATGAGGCAAATGAATGGAGAAATATTTCTGGTTATTTAGATTCTGATCTTGATGGAAAAGGAACAGGAAACTTATTACAAGTTTGCTCTGGAGATAATTTGCATGATGGTTATTCTGCAATTAATGGAGATTGCAAT
>JAGVIM010000145.1 GCA_020056045.1 Nanobdellota archaeon
ACTGATATTCCTTTATCTTAAGATCCTAAAATTTAGGATTTTTAAGTGTGGAATGGGTTGGGTTGTGATTAACAGCGCGGTGAAACGTGGTGGCAATTGGGATAATGGGGCTAATGCTGGTCCTTTTTGTGCGAATTTGAATAATGCCCCCACGGATACGAACAACAACATTGGGTTTCGCTGTTGCAATAGTTCCCAAAGCCAGATTCATTGTCTTTACGGAGATGATAAACAGTGCAGGAGAACTACACCAATCCAAATCCAAGCTGAAAGGCTAAATATTAAAATTAAAACCAGCGGTTAGTAAGATGAAGCAAATGCTGATTGAACCCTGTTGGTTTTTTGTACCTAATAAAAAAATGAAAACACATAAAAATTTATTTCAGGAAGTTTTTAAATTTGAAAATCTTTATAATTCTTATTTAAAAGCAAGAAGAGGCAAGAATAACTCGGCAGAAGTTCTTAGGTTTACTTATAACCTAGAAAATGAATTATTAAAACTTCAATGTGAATTAAAAAACCAAACTTACAAAACAGGAAAATACAGGCATTTTATTATCTTTGAACCAAAAGAAAGAAAAATTTCTGCTTTGCCTTTCAGAGACAGAGTTGTTCACCATGCCATTTGCTCGGTCATCGGAGTGATATTTGAAAAAAAATTTATTTATGATTCTTATGCTTGCAGAAAAGGAAAGGGAACTCATGCAGGAGTAGATAGAATTCAAAAATTCATTAGAAAAGTCAGTATTAATTGCTATGTCCTTAAATGTGATGTTTCAAAATATTTTTCTAGTGTAAATCCTGAAGTTTTGAAACAAGTTATAAGAGAAAAAATAGCAGATAAAGAATTATTGCAGTTGTTAGATAAAATAATAGACAGTCAAGAAGAACAAAATAGTTCTCTAAATAATGGAATTCCCATCGGCAATTTAACTTCACAGCTTTTTGCAAATATTTATCTTAATAAGCTTGATGAATATATAAAATATGAACTGAAAATAAAATACTATCTTCGTTATATGGATGATTTTATAATACTGCATGAATCTAAAGAATATCTGCACGGGGTAAAAGAAAAAGTCAGGATATTTTTTATTTCCATGAAATTAACACTGCATCCAAAAAAAGCCAATATCTTTCCAGTCGCATTAGGTGTTGATTTTTTAGGTTATAGGATTTTTAATAATCATAGATTAGTGAGAAAAAGCACTGTCAAAAGATTTCTAAAAAATGTAAAGGGAAAACTAAAAAAATATGACTATAGCAGTGTTAATTTTAATATATCCGAAATGCAAAACATTTCTGAACACAAGAAAATTCTTTCAGGGGAATTTTTTGTGCCTGAAAATCAAAGATTTTCTTGGAATGCAAAATCAGAACTGATAAGTTATGACTTAACTCTGAATAATGAAGTTTTAATTTCTAAACCTGACCAGAAATCTTTAGTTTTTGATAAATTAATGGAATCATTTAATTCATGGGAAGCTTATATGAGTCATGGTAATTCTTATAATTTGAAAAAAAGTTTGCATGAGAGGTATTTTAAAAATGTTATGTAATAATCTATTAAAAAAGAAGGGATTGTTAATATTTTTTGTTTTAATATTTGTATTTAATATAAATTTAGTTTTTGCTGAACTCAATTATACTACTGGAAATGTTGTATATGGCATATTAGCTGACACTGGAAATACCAATATAACCGGTGCTTTGAACTTGACTTTACAGATGCGGACTTGTTCTCTTGCAAATTGCTCTAATGCAAACTGGTCTGCAGTTTACACAAATGCTAGTTATACTTCTCTTGCATCTTTAACTAATGCTACTTATTTTCAATATAAAGCAACATTCTTTACAGAAAACCAAAATTATACTCCTTATTTGTTTAATGCAACAATAGACTACACCTATCTTGATATAACTTATCCTCTGTTAAGTTTTGTAAGTCCAACCCCTTTAAATAATTCAGGTGCTTCAGGAAGTTTTGTTATTAATGTTTCAATAACTGAAGATAATCTTGCTAATTTAACATTGAACTGGAATGGGACTCTAACTTCTTTTAATTCAAGCAATGAAAGTTTGCATAATTTAGGCAGTGGGAACTGGATATTTACTTATACTCAATCAGGATTAGTCGTGGGACAAAATTATAATTATAATGTATCGGTTTTAGATTACGCAGGAAATGCAAATAAAACAGAAACAAGAATTATAAAAGGAAATACTGTTCCCAGTTTTATTTCTGTTTCATATACTCCTAATTCAACTGATGAATTAGACCCTCTAGTCAATATAGTTGTAAATGCAAATATTTCT
>JAGVIM010000064.1 GCA_020056045.1 Nanobdellota archaeon
AATAACAATAAACAATACAGACACTCTTCATGGAATAAGGATTCCTGAATTAAATCTTAAAGGCAATGATTTTATAGAATTTACAGCAGATAAAACAGGAGAATTTACCTGGTATTGCACTAATATGTGTGGAAATGGACATATGCAGATGAAAGGAAAACTGATTGTAAAATAAAAAAATAGTTAAGAAGATTCTGAATCCCAATTTGAGCAATAAAGTTTAAGTTCTACATCTGATTTTGGAATAATTTTTAATGATTTATAGCTTGTTCCTTTTTCTTCATTCAGCTTTTTATGCTCATTATCACAATAGGGAAGATTTTTGCTTTTTCCACATGTGCATATAGAGCATTTTTCATCAGACTTTAATTTGACTATTTTACTTTCTTTATCCATATTTCTTTGCCCAATTATTCAAACTTTTAAAACATCCCATAAGACATTTTCCAGAATCGGTTAAAGAATACTCAACTCTCGGAGGAATTTCATTAAACATTGTTTTATTAATGATTTTAGCTTTTTCTAGTTCCTTTAATCTTTTTGAAAGTGTTCGTGAACTTATTCCATTTATTTCTTTAATTAATTCATTAAATCTTTTTTTAGTATTTTTATCTCCATCTAATTGACGGATAATTAAAAGATTATATTTTTTGCTTAAGATATCAATAATTTTTGCAACAGGACATTCTTTTTCCATTTTATGTATAGCTTTACTTCGGGATACTATGTTATTTATAAAGCTTCTTTCCTAAATAAAGTATAATCAGTATATAAAAGTTACTATTATAAAACAAAAATGAAAAAAATATTAAAAAGCCCTTGGACATATCTTATTATAGTTTTAGTTTTAATTTCAGCATTCTATGGTTACAAAAATATTACAGGAAAAGCAGTTCAAGGTCAATATGATGAATTTGCAAAATACCTTACAGAACAAGGAGTTAAAATGTATGGGACTGAATGGTGTTCTCATTGTAAAAATCAAAAAAAGCTTTTTGGAAATTCATTTCAATACATAAATTATACTGATTGTGACAAAAATAGAAATGAATGCTCTATTGCAGGAGTAACTGGCTATCCTACTTGGAAAATAAATAATCAAACTCATCCTGGAGAGCAATCAATTGAAAGATTAATTTATTTAAGCGGGTATCAAAATGATAACGATAAACCTAAAAAATGAAAGGAGGAAACAAAAATGAACAAAAAACATATTATAATAGCAATAATCCTGTTTTTAATAGTTGCAAGTTTTGTAATTATAAATACATTTAACTCTTCTTCAACAGGAAATGCCATAAAAGAAGATACATCTGCTCTTGTTAAAGAGTTTGTAATGACATCTTTTTATGATAATACAGGGATTTGGTTTTCACTTAAAGAAATAAGCGTCAACAAAGGAGATATTGTTCGGATAAAAGTAACAAATATTAAAGGAACTCACGATTTTACTCTTGATGAATATGGGATTAAAAAAATGACCCCTTTAAATGAAGAAGTAGTTATAGAATTTACAGCAGATAAAGCCGGAGAATTTATTTATTACTGCTCAGTTCCAGGACATAGGCAAAAAGGACAGTGGGGAACACTAAAAGTAATTGGATAAACAGTAGATTTTTAATGCGAAGATAGGTTAGATTTGTACTAGAGGATACTATAATAAATATCAGTAATCTAAAATGAAAACTAAAGACAAATTATTAGAAATATTGCTAATCATCTTTATATTTTTATTGATATTTATTTTTTATTCTGTTTTTAAGTCAATTAATCTTGATAATCTTTCTTTTAATATTTTATTTTATTCCCTTGGAAAATTTTGCGGTTTAATTGGATTCCTATTTCTTTCAATCCTGATATTTTCAGGAGATACTGCAAGATTTTTTGACAGATTCTTAGGGATGGATAGGATAATAAAATTCCAGAGAAAATTCGCATTAATAACCTCTTTTTTTGTGATAGTTCATCCCTTATTTTTCATTCTTTCAAGCAGGAGCTATTTAAATTATCTTATACCTGATTTTGCAGTTTTACCTATTGCATTAGGAACAATATCTCTTTATATCTTTATTATAATAATGATTTGTTCAGCATTATACAAGAGAATATCTTATCAAATATGGCAATATATCCACATTTTGACATACATTTTATTTTTCTTCAGTTTATACCATGCTACTAAAATCGGGTCTGAAGCAAGCAATACTTTTGTTAAATTGACATTTAGCATTCTTTTGATAGGGATAATTACAGGAATAATTTATAGGACTTATTATAAAATTAAACATAGAAAATTTAAGTGTTATGTTAAAGAAATAAGATGGGAAACTAAAGATACATTTACATTAATATTAAATCCAAACAAAAGGCTTAATTTTAAAGCAGGACAATTCTGTTTTTTAAGATTAAATAAAGATAAATTATATGCAAGGCATCCATTCACTATATCAAATTCCCCTGAAGATGAAACTTTGCATTTCACAATAAAACTAAATGGAAGATTTACCAAACTGGCTTCTGAACTAAAAACAGGAGAGGAAGTAATTGTAGATGGCCCTTTTGGTATCTTTACCTTAGATAATGCAGATAAAAAGAAAAGTTTAGTTTTTATAGCAGGAGGAGTTGGAATCACACCTTTTTATAGCATTATCAAATCTTGCCTACATTCAGATATTAAAAGAAATATCACTCTTTTTTATTGTTCAAGAACACTAAAAGGAACGATATTCAAAAAAGAGTTAGACAACATCAAAGAAGATTGGTTAAAGAAAGTGTATATTTTTAGCGAAGAGATATGTCAAGATTATGAAAAAGGCTACATAAACAAGTCTATCATTGCCAAGCATTTAAAAGATATAAATAACTCTATTTTTTATATCTGCGGTCCTGAAAAAATGAAAGACTGTGCTATAAAAGATCTAAAAGAATTAGGAGTCAAAAAAGAGAACATAATAATCGAGGACTTTTTCTGGTAATCAGAAAAATCAAACAAATATTAAATAAAACCCAAAAAAATATCCACACATTTAAATAATTAAGATTACTTAAATCCATAATTAAAGATGATTAGTTCATTAATTATAACTTTCAGAGAAACCTTAGAAATAGCACTCATAGTTGGAATAATCTTAAGTTATCTTGCAAAAACTAAACAATCAAAATACAATAATGTAGTTTACCTTGGAATAGTGTCTGGAATAATTACTAGTATAATTGGTGCTTTTTTATTTTTAAAATTATTTGGTGGATTTGAAGGTTTTTCAGAGCAAATCTTTGAAGGTATAACAACTCTTATTGGAGCAATACTTCTTACAACAATGATTCTTTGGATGTTAAAACAAAAAAATGTTGCATCTAAACTACAACAAAAAGTTTCTGAAAAGATTGCAGAGACAAAACAATTAGGGTTATTTATTTTAGTATTTATCTCAGTTCTAAGAGAAGGCCTAGAAACAGTTATTTTCTTAAGTGCTGCAAGCTTTGTTTCAAAAGAAAATAATCTCTTTGGAGCTCTTTTAGGTATTATTATAGCAATAATTTTAGGATATTTGATATTTGTAGGTTCTAAAAAAATAAATATTAAAAAATTCTTCAATATAACAAGTATTCTTTTAATTCTTTTTGCAGCAGGATTAATTGCACATAGTGCACATGAATTTGAAGAAGCAAAGATTCTTCCTCCTTTGATTGATCATATCTGGAATTTGAACCCAGAAGCTCCAAGAATTGCAGAAGGCATATACCCCTTATTGCATGAAGAAGGATATATTGGTTCTATATTAAAAAGTTTATTTGGATACAGAGCCTCTCCATCCCTAATAGAAGTATTAGCCTATATTGGTTATATAATAATTGTAATAATTCTTTGGAGAAAGATTGAAAAAAACAAGCTTAAATTGAACTTATATAAAAATATTTAATTATAAATCTAAAATTCGTAAGACTTATATATTAGAATATTCTAATATAAGCATGGAAAAAGAAATATATAAACTCCATGCAGAAATGTGTAAGGTCTTTTCTAATCCAACAAGACTTGAAATTCTCAATTTACTCAGAGATAAAGAAATGTCTGTAACAGAGTTAATAAAAAAGACAAAACTAACCCAAGCCAATATCTCTCAGCACTTATCAATTATGAAATCTAAAGGAATTGTTACATCTAAAAGAGATGGAAAAAATATTTATTATAAACTTTCAAATCATAAAATCATCAAAGCATTCGATATTATAAGAGAAGTTCTGGTTGAGAGGCTTGAAAAAAATAGAAAAATTATTCAGGAGATAAGAACATGAAACTTAAAGAAAGTAGTATGCCTGAAGAAGATATGTGGAGTAGATTTTTTGAGCCCAACAAAATACTTCAAGTTCTAGGTTTAAGTAACAGTGTAGGAGATGTGGTAGATTTCGGATGTGGTTATGGAACTTTTACAATACCTGCAGCCAAGATAATAAGAGGAAAAGTTTATGCTATTGATATAGAACCAGAGATGATAGAAGCTACAAAAAGAAAGGCAGAAGAAGAAAAGTTAAGTAATGTAGAAACAATGCTTTGTGATTTCATGGCTGAAGGATCTGGTCTTAAAAATGAAATTATCGATTATATCTTTCTTTTTAATATATTGTATACAACACAAAATCCAGAAAAATTATTGAAAGAAGCTTATAGAATTTTGAAAATAAATGGAAAACTTGGGATTATTCACTGGAACTATGATTCAACAACTCCAAGAGGCCCGCCTATGGAAATGAGACCAAAACCAGAACAATGTATAGAATGGGCAGAATCTGTTGGATTTAATAGTCCAAAAAAATATGATTTAAAACCATATCACTATGGCATCGTAATGGAGAAAACAAAATGAAAAAAATAATATCATTAAATGTTTTATTTTTAATCTTGTCTTTAAGTATAATATCTGTTTATGCAGTTAGTCAAGATGAACTTAACGAAGCTAAAAACTTAATTGATAGCAAAATTAGTTGTAATAATCTAACAAATGAGCAATTAGAAATTATTGGAGAATATTATATGGAGCAAATGATGCCAGGCATATCCCATGAAAGAGCACATGAAATGATGGGCATTAAAGAAGGATCTGAAGCTGAAGAACAATTCCATATAAACATGGCAAAGAGGTCTTACTGTGGCGAGAATGTTGGAACAGGTGGTATGATGGGTGGAGGAATGATGGGCAATTATTATCAAAATCCTCAAAATAATAATAATAATAAAGACCCTTATCAAAACAATTTTTCTATATTTCAAATATTTTTTTATATCATGCTAACTCTTGTTATTACTGCTATAATTTTAATAATTATATTACTAATAAGTAAATCCAAGAATAATATAAAACAAAAGGGAGGACGAGTAATTCCATATTAGTATCTAAAAAATAGATATTTTAATATGAAATTGGGAGATAAAAATGAAAGACAATAATAATTTATTAGTTGGAATAATAATTGCAGTAGTGGCATTTTTATTTTTAGGAATGTTTGGCTTTGGAGGAATGATGGGCGGAGGTTATGGCATGATGGGAAATTGGGGATATGGATTTGGAGGTATGTGGATTTTTGGAGCTTTATTTATGACTCTAATTTTAGTAGCATTAATTTTATTTATCCTATGGTTAATTAAACAATTGCAAGATGATAAAAGATGAAAATAGAAGATTTTGCATATATTATTAAAACAGAAAAAAGCTTTGATGAGGCAGTTGTTTCTGTTTTAAAATCTGTTGAACAAAAAGGATGGAGTATATTTCAAATTTACGACATTAAAGAAAGATTAGCAGCTAAGGGATTTGAGCAAAAACCATTAAAGATTATTGAGATTTGCTCTGGAAAACATGCTAATCTTTTCTTGAATAAAAACAAGTTAACCTCTCTTTGTATGCCTTGTAAAATCAATGTTTTAGAAGAAGATGGAAAAGTAAAAATAATAGGAATAAACCCAATAATAATCTCCCAATTCTTTCCAGAAGTAAGCAAGAAAGAAGCTGAAGAAGTTGAGAAAGATATCAGGGAGATTATAGATAATGCAAAATAATAAAGGGTTAAAAGATGAAGATTCTACAAAGAAACACTGGGAAAATATTTTTTCAACCAAAAATTTTAATGAAGTAAGCTGGTATCAAGAAAATCCTAAAACATCAGTTGATTTAATATTGTCTGTTAACTTAGATAAAGATGCTAAAATTATTGATGTTGGTGCAGGAGATTCAAAACTTGCAGATAATCTTCTTAATCTTGGTTTCAGAAACATATCTGTATTAGATGTTTCTTCAAAGGCATTAGAAAAAACAAAGAAAAGGCTGGGAAATAAAGCAGATTCTATTAAATGGATAGTTTCTGATATAAGGGAATTTGAAACAAATGATAGATATGACATCTGGCATGATAGAGCTGCTCTCCACTTCTTAACAGCAGATGATGATATTGATAAATATGCAAATAAGGTAAGGAGATTCTTAAAATACAATGGTTACTTAATTATCTCAACATTCTCATTGAATGGACCAAAAAGATGTAGCGGATTAGATATAAAACAATACTCTGAAGCTTCTATTAAAAAGCTGTTTTATGATTTTGAGCACATAAAAAGCTTTGAAGAAAAACACTTAACCCCTTGGAGAGATAGTCAGATTTTTGTGTATAATATATTTAGAAAGAAGAATGATAAAAAATAAAAACCAAACAGTCTGTAAAAGAGCCGGATTTCTTGCTAAATCTTCAATATTAAATTGTATACATATTCTATTTTGTGTGTAAGCGTATACAATATCTTGTACTATCTTTTTTAATACTTATTAGTTTATAAACATTCTAGAATAGATATTTCCTATTGAATTTAAAAGAGGATGATGATGGTTAAGAATATTATTAAAAGAAACGGAAAGATTGTCGAATTTGATAAGGGAAAGATTGTTGAAGCAATCTGGAATGCTGCAAAATCTGTTGGAGGGGGTGATAAGCCACGTGCCGAAGCTCTTGGGGATCTTGTTATTAGAGAGATTAACAAAATCTTTGTTGATAGAACTCCTAATGTTGAAGATGTTCAGGATATTGTTGAAAAGATCCTCATTGAAGAAGGACATGCCAAAACTGCTAAGTCTTATATCTTATATCGTCAGAGTCACCAGGAATTAAGGCATATCAAGGCCATATTTGATACAATAGAAGTGGTTGAAGATTATATAGGTGAAAAAGATTGGGCAGTGAAAGAGAATTCAAATATGGGATATTCTTTACAAGGGCTTAATAATTATATTACAGATAAAATAGTTAAGAATTATTGGTTAGGAAGAATTTATCCTGAGAAAATAAGAAAAGCTCATGAAAGAGCAGAATTTCATATTCATGATTTGGGAACACTTGGCCCTTATTGTGTTGGATGGGATTTAAAAGATTTATTATTGGTTGGCTTTAAAGGTGTTACAGGAAAAGTCCAATCAAAGCCAGCAAAACATCTAAGAACTGCACTTGGACAGGCTGTTAATTTTTTTTATACACTTCAAGGTGAAAGTGCAGGGGCGCAGGCGTTTTCTAATTTTGATACGCTTCTTGCACCTTTTGTAAAATATGATAAGATGAATTATGAACAAGTTAAACAATGTTTCCAAGAGTTTTGTTTTAATATGGCTGTTCCAACTAGAGTTGGTTTTCAGACTCCATTTACTAATATTACATTAGATTTGAAAATTCCGAATTATATGAGAGATGAACCTATTATTATTGGTGGCGAGTGCAAATCTGAAACTTATGGAGATTTTCAAAAAGAAATGGATATGATAAATAAAGCATTTGCAGAGGTAATGACAGAAGGAGATGCAAGTGGGAGAATGTTTACATTTCCAATACCTACTTATAATATCACTAAAGATTTCGATTGGGAAAATCCTATTTATGATAATATCTGGGAAATGACTGCAAAATATGGTATTCCATATTTTTCGAATTTTGTTAATTCTGACATGAAGCCAGAAGATGCAAGAAGCATGTGTTGTAGATTAAGGCTTGATCAAAAAGAATTAAGAAAAAGGGGTGGAGGATTGTTTGGTTCTAATCCTTTAACCGGCAGTATTGGTGTTGTTACTATAAATCTTCCAAGGATTGGTTATACTTCTCTAAATGAAGATGAATTTTTTAAGAAACTAGATGAATTAATGGAACTTGCAAAAGAAAGTCTTGAATTAAAAAGAAAAGTTTTAGAAAGATTTACTGAAAATGGACTTTATCCTTATTCTAAATTTTACCTTAGGCAAGTTCACAGCAGATTTAAACAGTATTGGAAAAATCACTTTTCTACAATAGGAATTCTTGGAATGAATGAGGCATTAATAAATTTTCTAGGGAAAGATATTGTTTCTAAAGAGGGTAGAGAATTTTCATTAAAAGTATTGGATTTTATTAGAGAAAAACTTGGAAATTACCAGAGAGAAACTGATAATCTTTATAATTTAGAGGCAACTCCTGGAGAAAGTACTACTTATAGGTTTGCAAGAGAAGATAAGAAAAGGTTTGGTAAGATAATTGTTGCTAATGAAAATAGATTGTCAGATGGAGCAAAGCCATATTACACTAATTCTACACATCTTCCAGTTTATTATACTGAAGATTTATTTGAAGCCCTTGAAATACAAGACCCCCTACAGACAAAATATACTGGTGGAACTGTCTTTCACTGTTTTATTGGAGAAAAGATTACAAAAGTTGGTGTTAAGATACTAGTCAAGAAAATCTCTAACAATTTCAGCCTTTCTTATTTTACATTAACGCCAACTTTTTCTATCTGTCCAAATCATGGTTATTTAGAAGGAGAACATGAATATTGCCCAAAATGTGAATTAATTCCAGATATAATTAAAAAGGAGGTGATAAATAATGAAAACTAAATGTGAGGTTTATTCTAGAGTTGTTGGTTATCTTAGGCCTGTTGATAACTGGAATGAAGGAAAAAGAGAAGAGTTCAAAGATAGGAAACTATTCAATGTATCAGAATATAAAGATTGTAAAATAAAATGAAAATAGCCGGAATTCAAAAAATGACATTGATTGATTATCCTGATAAGATTGCTTGTACTTTTTTTATTTTTGGTTGTAATTTTAAATGTGGCTATTGTCATAATCCTGAGTTAGTTATCAGAGAAAATATTATTAGTGATTATTCCCTTGAGAAGTGTTTGGATTTTCTTAAAAGAAAAAGAAAGTATCTTGATGGAGTCTGTATCACTGGTGGAGAACCTTTAATCAATCCTGATATAAAAGATTTTTTATTTGAGATAAAAAAGATGGGATATCTAATAAAAATAGATACTAATGGAAGTAATCCGGATTTATTACAGGAGATAATACTTGAAGGACTTGTGGATTATGTTGCGATAGATATAAAATCTGATAAAGAGAAATACAAGCAAATCATTCAAAAAAATACAAATATAAAAAATATTGAAAAAAGTATAAAAATATTGATGCAATCTCAAACAGATTATGAGTTAAGGACAACAGTTATCAGAGGATTTCATAATCTTAAAGTTATAAAAAATATAGGAGCATGGATAAATAATATCACAAAAGTAAAGCCCAAAAGATATGTTATTCAAAATTTTATTCCTAGAAAGAATAAATTAATTGATAAAAAATTTGAAGATATAAAAGAATTCAAAAACGTTGAATTAATGGAGTTTAAAAATTTAGCTGAGGATTATTTTGAAGAAGTTATAATAAGAAATTAAAATGATTAAAATAATAAATGAAAATAAATTAGATTCTAGGCCTAGCTGGGATGAATATTTCATGATATTTGCAATAGTTGCTGCATCCAGGTCTTCTTGTTTAAATGTTGGTGCAGGAAGTATTATAGTTAAAAACAATAAGATCTTAGGAACAGGGTATAATGGCGCCCCTCCTGGATTAAAAAATTGTTTAGAAACTGGATGCAGAAAAGAGAACAAAGGACTAAAATACAATGAATCTTTAAATACTGGCACTTGTATCGGAGTTCATTCCGAGATGAATGCCTTAGGGCATCTGTCAAGTTTGACTGATGGTGGCTTTACAATATACACAACAATATTTCCATGTCATAGTTGTATAAAAAACCTGCTGGCTTATAATGTACAAAGAATTGTGTTTAAGGAAAAATATTCTGAAAAAGAACTTGAAAAATCAATAGATTTGCTTAAAGAAACAAAAGTTAAAATAGAAAAAATGAAGATAAGTCAAGAAAGAATAATTGATATTATTTTTAATCAAAATAAAAAATATTTTAATGTTTTTTCCTCTTG
>JAGVIM010000044.1 GCA_020056045.1 Nanobdellota archaeon
AATAAATTAAAGGAAACAAAAAACGATGCATCTACAAAAAAATAAGATTTTTTTGAGAATGCATTTTAAATACGGAGAAACAATAAAATGCATCTAAAAAGAAATAATATTGGAAAATTTTGGCCAATTCCTAGAAAAGGAACAAAATACCTAGCAGTGCCTAGCCATAATCAAAACGAAGCAATGCCCTTAGTAGTTGTGCTTAGAAATGTTTTAAAGGTAGTTAAAAATAAAAAGGAATTGAAAAGATTGTTAAATGAAAAGAAAATACAAGTAAATCATAAAGAAGTTAAGGAAACAAATTATCCTATTTGCTTATTTGATATCATAAGTTTCCCTGAAAGTAAAAATAATTATAAGGTAGTTTTATCAAGGGATAAAAAAATGATTTTTGAAGAAGTTTCTGGTAAAAAATCAGAAACAAAAGTATATAAGCTAATGAGTAAAAAAATATTAACAAATAAAGTTATACAGTTTAATTTAATGCAGGGAAGAAATATAATATCTAAAGAAAAAGCAAATGTTGGAGATTCAGTACTATTCAATTTAAAAGAGAATAAAATAGAGAAAATAATTCCTTTAGAAAAAGGAAGAGAAGCTTTTGTAATGAATGGTAAACATGCAAGCCATGTTGGAAAAATAGAAGAGTTAATAGAAAGAGGGGGAAAATTAATAGCAAAAATAAAATCAGACGATGGAAAAATAAATGTTTGGACTAAAAATATAATTGTAATAGAATAAAATGGAAATAAAAAATAAAACGCAAAATATTGAAATAGAAAAATTAGTTTTAAATTGTGGCGGAGTTGAAGATAAATTAGAAAGGTCTACAAAATTATTAGAAATTGTAACAAAAAGAAAGATTCATATTATTAAATCTTCAAAAAGAATACCTGATTTTGGAATAAGTCCTGGTAAAAAAAGCGGATGTAAAGTAACAATAAGAAACAAAGAAGAAATAATAAGTTTATTAAAAAGATTCTTTGCTGCATTAGATAATAATCTTTCAAAAAAACAAGTAGCAGAAAATCATGCTTCTTTTGGAATAAGGGAGTATATTGAAGTACCAGGATTAGAATATAATAGGGATATTGGAATGGTTGGATTTGAATTTGATATTTCATTTAAAAGAAAAGGTAAACGAGTAAAAAATAGAAAAATAAAGAAAGGAAAATATCCTAAAAGGCAAAATGTTACAAGGGAGGAAATAATTGATTTTTTGAAAAAAAATTTCAAGGTTAATCTTAACTAAAATGACTGCAAGTGATTGGAGAAAAGTATTAAAACAATTGGCAAGAAAGCCAGCAAAGAGAGATAAATGGTTAAAACATAACAAACCAAAAGAAAGAACAACTGGAATAGCTAGAAAAAAATGTGAAAGATGTGGAAGATTTGGAGCAATGGTTGGAAGTTATGATATAAATTTATGCAGACAGTGTTTTAGAGAAATAGCAGAGGACCTGGGATTCAAAAAATACAGTTAAATAAATAACATGAGCCAAGATATTGTTGCAGATGCGTTGAATCAGATAATAAATGCTAAAAAAGCTAGAAAGAAAAATGTTACATTAAAAAAACATTCAAAACTATTGAGAAATGTATTAGATATAGCTAAAGATGCAGGTTATATTGATTATTCTGTTGAAAACAAAGAAATCCATATTGAAATAAAAAAATTAAATGAATTCAAAGCAATAAAACCAAGATTTACAACTTCAGTTGATAAAATAAACTATTATACTAGAAGATTTTTACCTGCTAAAAACTTTGGTTTTGTAATAATTTCTACAAATAAAGGTTTAATGAAACAGAATGAAGCTGAAGAACAAAATTTAGGGGGATGCTTAATTGCATATATTTACTAATATGGAAAAGGGACTAAGAGAAGAAATTGAAATTCCTCAAGGAATTAATGTAAAAATAGAAAATAATAAAATTATCTTTGAAAAATCAAATGATAAAATTGTAAGAAAACTAAATTCAATTATAGATTTTAGTTTGGAAGAAAATAAAATTGTATTAAAAACCAAAAAATCAAGTAGAACTGAAAAAAGAGTCATGGGATCTATGAAAGCTCATATAAAAAATGCATTAGCAGGTTTGAATGAAAAATTTAAATATAAATTACAAGTTGCTTCTGTACATTTCCCAATCACATTAATCCATGATAAACAAACTAATGAAATAATTATAAAAAACTTTTTAGGTGAGAAAAAAGATAGAAGAATAAAATTAGTTCCAGGTGTTAATATAAGCATTAACAAAGATATAATTGAATTGGAATCTGTTGATATTGAGAAAGCAGGTCAAACTGCTGCAAATATAGAAAAAGGATCAAAAGTAAGAAATAGAGATAGAAGAATTTTCCAAGATGGTATATTTATTACTGAAAAACCAGGTAGGTCATTCTTATGAAAAATCAAAAATTTCTTAGATTAGGTTATACACAATATTCAAAATTAGGACTTAGAAGAAAGAAAAAGTTAACGTATAGGAGGGCAAATGGAATTGATAATAAAGTTAGATTAAAAATGAAGGGGCATTTAAGAAATGTTAATATTGGATTTAGAAAAAAGAAAGAAGAGAGAGGAGTGGTTAAAGGTTTAAAATTAATTGAGGTAAAAAATATGAAAGAATTAAAAAAAATAACTAAGCAAGAAATTGCAGTTTTAGGAAGATTTGGAAATAAGAAAAAAATGGAAATTGCAGAATACGCTCTAAAAAATAATATTCAAATATTAAACTTGAATCCAAAAAAGTTTATTGAAAAAATAAAAGAAAAATTAGAAAAAAGAAAGGAAGAGAAAAAAGAAATAGAAGAAAGAAAGAAATCAAAAGATAAACGGGCAAAAGAATCTGAAAAGAAAAAGGAAGAAGCAAAAGCTGAGGAGAGAAAAGAAATAGAAAAGGTTGAAGAAAAAGTAGAAGAAGCAAAAGCTGAAAATAAAGAAGAAGGAAAACAAGTTCAGAATTCAAAGAATTCTGAAAATTTAAAAGAGGCTGCTGAAGCAGAAGGAAACAAATAATGAACCTAGAAAATAAAAAACAACTTGCTGCAAGAACATTACATGTTGGGAAAAATAAAATTATATTTAGTCAAGAAGCTCTTTCAGAAATAAAAGAAGCTATAACAAAACAAGATATAAAAACATTATATCAAGAAGGGATAATCAGAATAAAACCTAAAAGAGGAAGAAAAACAATAGTAAGAAGAAAAATTAGAAGAGGTCCTGGAAAAATAAAAGTAAAAGTAAATAAGAGAAAACAAATCTATGTTAAAATAACAAGAAAATTAAGGGCAAATGTTAAAGATTTAAAAGATAAAGGTGAAATTAATAGGGATATGTATATATATCTAAGAAAGAAAATAAAAATGAGATTCTTTAAGAGTAAAGCTCATTTAAAAGAATATTTACAAAATCCCCCTCAAATAAAAATAAGTGAAAAGAAAGTTAAAAGAGAAGAATTAAAACAAAAAGAAAGTCCTGAAAAAAAGGAAAAGAAGAGCTCTTTAAAAAAGACCTCAGAGAAAGAAAAAAAATCTGCAAAGAAGGAGAATAAAGAACAATGAAAATTTATAATAAATCCCCAAAAATTGTTAATTTTTGGGAACTTCCACTTTTACAAGATGGAAGTTTTTCAAGTATTCGCTTGTGGAGGACAAGCTTCATACAATGAAACTAGACAAAAAAAGAAGAAGAGAAAATAAAACAAATTATAATAAAAGATTAATCTTACTTAAGGGAGAATCTCCAAGACTTGTTATAAGAAAAACAAATAGAAATATAATACTTCAAATAATAGAAAGTATTCATGCTCAAGATAAAGTTTTACATTCATTTAATACCAAAGATTTATTAAAATTAGGATGGTCAGAAACTAAAAAAGGAAGCTTAAAATCATTGGGTGCAGCATATATTGGTGGAATGGTTTTAGGAAACAAAGCTAAAGATCTAAAAGATAGATTAGTTGTTGATACAGGACTTATACCTAGTACAAAGGGATCTAGAATTTATGCGGCAATTAAAGGAGTTTCGGATTCTGGAATAAAAATAAATTATGATAAAGAAATGGCCCCTTCAAAAGAAAGAATTGAAGCTGAAAATACTAAAATGATTAATGATATTTTAAATAAAATAAAGGAGAAGAAAAAATGAGAGAACGAAATTCACTAAGTGAAAAAGAATTAACAAAAATGAGGGAAGAAAGATTAAAACAACAACAAGTTAAATCTCTTGAAGATTGGAATCCAAAAACAAAACTTGGAAAGTTAGTAAAAGAAAAAAAGATTACTGATATTGATGAAGCTTTAAAACATAAAATTTTAGAATCAGAAATTGTAGACAGTCTTTTGAATTTAAATTCAGATATACTTAATATTGGTCAAGCAAAAGGAAAATTTGGTGGAGGAAAAAGAAGAGCTTGGAGACAAACTCAAAAGAAAACACAAGAAGGAAATGTGGCTACATTTGCATGTTTAACTATTGTAGGAAATAAAGATGGTTATCTAGGTTTGGGGTATGGAAGAGCAAAGGAAACATTACCTGCAAGAGCAAAAGCATTAAGATTTGCAAAACTTAATCTTACTAAAATAAAAAGGGGATGTGGAAGCTTTGATTGCATTTGTGGAGAAGAACATACTGTTCCATTCATTGTAGAGGGAAAATGTGGAAGCTGCAGAGTCAAACTAATGCCAGCACCTCAGGGAACTGGACTTGTTATTGGAGATGAATGCAAAAAAATATTAAAAGCTGCTGGAATAAAAGATGTTTATAGTGTTACAGCTGGGCAAGTAAGAACTACAATAAATTTAGGAAGAGCTTGTATGGATGCTCTTTCAAAAACTAATGAAATGTAATATGGAAAAATCAAAATTTATCAAACTTAAGAAAGAAGAATATGGAATAAAAGAATATATAAGAAGAAATCTAGGAAAAGGTAAGATTAGTAGATTAGATATTGAATATACCCCTGTGGGTGAAAAGATAATTGTATCCACTGCAAAACCAGGTTTGGTAATTGGAAGAAAAGGAGAGAAAATAGAAGAACTTACCTCATTTTTAAAAACTAGATTTAAACTAGAAAACCCCCACATTGAAATAAGGGAAATAAAAAATCCATTATTTGATTCCCAGTTGGTTGCAGATGAAATAGCAATGGCTTTAGAAAGAATGGGTAATTTAAAATTCAAAGTAATAGCTTATAAA
>JAGVIM010000205.1 GCA_020056045.1 Nanobdellota archaeon
AGATAAGTTAAAGGGTTGAGTAGAGTATCTCCCGCAGCTAAAAGATAATATTCTGCATTACTATATCCAATTTCTGTTCCGATTCTTTCCTTTCCGAAATAACTTTCTTTGTTATTGACAAAATCCTCAAGAATTGCAAGATTATTTGCAGTAGTCAAAAGATTTTGTTCAAATCTTGCAGCCACTAAATCTCCTTTTTCACTTTTGATTGTTTCTATAACTTTTTGAAATCCAGAATCAAATGTATCTGGATTTGAAGAATCAACTCCAGCCTTTTTCATATAATTATTTAATTCTGTTAAGGATAATGTTTCTTCAAAATTATTTACTCTATAAACTGCTGCAAATTTTTTAGAATAACTTGATTTAGCATAACTGCCTAAATCAATTCCAGCTTCATTTAATTTAATCATTTCATTGGAAGCCTGATATAATCTGATTGAAGAATCATAATTTTGCTGTTGTTTTTCTAAAATTTCATTTATCTTTGATTTAGAAACATATGCATTTGTTGCAGGTTGAAAAACAATACTTAAAACATCTTTTGCACCTCTTATAACCCCATATCCATCCCCTAACAAACTGCCAACTCCCTGGTTTGTTATAGAAGTTTCTCCATAAGCTATTTTAAAAAATCTTTCTAATCTAAATTTTTCAAACTGAAGATTAAATGCTTTTGCTTCTGAACTATCTGGATTTAATTTTAATGCTTCATCGATAGATGACTGGACAAATCCTGCATTTTTTATAGGATCTTCCTGAAAACTAGCACTTGCTATCATAAGTTTAGCACTAGCTTTTACTTGATTGGAATAATCACTAGAAGCAATTTTTTCAAAACTCTCAATAGCTTTTTCAGTCTCTTTATTTAATAGGTAAGTACCTGCTATTTTTAGTTCAGTTTTTTCAGTGAGCTCTTTATCTCCTAAACTAATTGCTTGCTCTTTAACATATTCATAATATTCTCTTGCCTGTTTTGAGTCTTTTAATGCAGAATCATATTCAGGAGAATTAGTAGAATAACCTTCAACAGTTAATGAGCTAGCATATCCTGATTTTTGAAGATTTTCAATAGTTGCCCCATTTTCTAGGAGATATTTAACTGCTTCTTTATTACCTAAAGCAAGACCAGATAGAATTTCTGTATTTTCACCATTTATCTCAACCCTTTTTCCATTAAAAACATATGCTCTAATATTCCCATCTTTATCTACTTCAAAATCAAGTTTTTGATTAGAATATACAGGAGCCATTCCTATTGAAAGCAGCATCTCCTGATTTGTTATTCCATATAATCTTCCAATGTCTTTTGAACTTCCTCTCTGGGTTATTAAATCACCCATTAAATCATTAGCTTTTTTTAAAGAATCTTCTCCAAGATTTTTATCCATTATATAGCTATACAGCTGACTGATAGAATCTTTAACACTTTGCCCTTTTAACATAGCTAATTGAGAATTTTTCTCTATTTTTTGTAATTGAAGACTTTCTATTTCATTTTTATCAGTAGCCCGTGATAATTTTTTATCAATATCTTTTAATTCATTTTCAAGAATTCCTGCAATTCTTTGTTCAGAATATAACTGTCCTGTACCTTTAAATTCCCTGTTAATACTACTTAAAGGAATTGACAAAACTTTATTTTCTCCATTTTCTTTATAAGATATTATATATTTTCCATTTTCTTTATCAAAATAACCTTTAACAGATTCTCCTTTTTTATTTAAATGCTTAAATCCAAATTCATTTCCCTGTACTTTGTCTTCTCTTAATCTTAGCTTAGCTTCTCCATTTTCTACTTTAATTGTGTAATGATAATTTCCAAATTCAGAGTCTCCTTTTTTTATATCAAAAAAAGACTTAGTTTTATCAAATTCTGTAAGAGAATGCTCACCAAGACCAGAATATTGAAAATTTCCAACAAGCCCCTCTGCATTAATCTTACCTTTCATTAAAACATTATTATCTCCAATGGAAACATAATCTCCTTTGATTTCAGAATGTTCTTTACCATCAAAGTAAACTGTTAGTAAATTATTTTTAGAAGAAAATTCTTCTCCAAAAATATCTTTAAAAAAACCCTTTTCAATAACAGCAGAAACAGCCTCTCCATTTTGATTAAGTTCAATTTTAACTTTTCCAGAAGATTCTATTGATTGCCCCTTAAAACTAATCTCTTTAACACCATCTGTTTCTATCACACTTTTTTCAGGATTAAAGGTTACTTTTCCATTTTTTCTAGTTATAAATAAAAAACTGTTCTTATTATAATCTAAAACATAATCTCCTCCTTCTTGAGAGATAAAATTAGCATATTCAATTCCTTTTTTACTAAGTTTAATGATAGCATCTTTAACTTTCATTAAGCTCCTGTCTCCAATAACAATATTTCCCTCACCTTTTAATTCAAATTTTTGAATGCCCTTTTCTTCTGAAAATAAAACCTCTGCTCTGGATTTTGTCTCAACTTCAAATCCTTTTATTTTTAATTTGCTCACACTTCCAGAACCCAAAGATGCAGAAGGG
>JAGVIM010000078.1 GCA_020056045.1 Nanobdellota archaeon
AAATTCTGGATTTACAATAAAATTAGAGATGCAACGAAATTTAACAAGCAGATTAGTTGAAACTAGATTGATTTTAAGCAGTCATGCAACACAGCACCTTGAATAAGTAGGGCTATATACAATATAGTTTGTATATTGATAATTATTAAATAATTAATAATTTTATTTATGAAATGCAAGAAAGAATACTTTTTAGACAAGAAATAAATGGCGGCTATAAATTCAATAGAGAAACAGGAGTAGTTGAATTTCTTGAAGGTGAGAAATTTAGTGATGAAATTCAAGAGTTCAAAAAAAGAAATGAGTATTTTGATATGATTCCTCTTCCAGAAAATTCAAGTGAAATTTCGTTATCAGCCCCCCTAGTCATATGGCATGAAACAACACATGCTTGCAATCTTAACTGCAAAGAGTGTGTCAGAGACAAAGGCCATGAAAAAGAGCTTAATGCAAAAGAGATTAACCAGATTTATGCTGATTTAGCAAATTCAGGAGTTTTTGAAATTCGTGTGACAGGAGGAGAAGCATGCTTAAGAAAGGATATAGAAGAAATTATAGGTGCTGCTAAGAAAAATGGACTTTATGTAAGTCTCACTTCAAATGGAGTTTATAGTGATGAATTGAGAAAGAAAGTTGTAGACTTGCCAATTGGATTGTACATTCTAAGTTTAGATGGCACAGAACAAATTCATGATTCAATTAGAGGAAAAGGAAACTATTCTTCTACTATAAAAACAATTAAATCTCTAACACAAGCTCATAAAAATGTAAGAGTGAACACTGTTTTAATGCAGGAAAACAAAGATTGTATTGAAGAGCTTGTAAAAATTCTTAATGATAAGGGAGTATCCAGACTTACCCTAATACCATTAAGACCCTGGGGTAGTGCAGTAAAAGATTTTCATAAAACTAAATTGACTCCTGAACAATATATGAATGTTGTTAAAGAAGTAAATGAACTTAGAAAAAAATATCCAGATTTTTCTATTGCTACAAATTATGACATAATTTCCACAACAAATCACGGTTCAAATGTTCCTTCACATTGGTCAAAAATGTGCATGGCTGGAATTGAAGCTGCCTGCATCTCTCCTTCAGGTAATCTAAGGGCATGTATAGTAGCTTCTGGAGAAGGGTTTAATGTAGGAAATTTGACTCAATCTAAGTTATCTAATTTATGGCATAATGACAAGATTTGGGGAATCTTTAGAGACCCTGACAGAAGAGTACTGAAACAATGCAGAAAATGTCCAGACTATACTATAAAATGCCCTGGTAGTTGTATTGCTATGACTGAATTTAGCAAGTCCCCTCAAGAAATGTATTGCTTTAAACATTTAATGGAATAGATAAGATGTCAATAAAAAGTTTTAAGGTTAGTGAATATAGTGAATATAGGTCTTTGTGTGGGATGGTTAAATGTCCCTCTAAGTTTGAGGCAGAGATAGAAGGAGATGAGAGTTTAGAAACTTTGATACATGAAACTATTACTAAGATTATAATAGACAATCCACCACAAAGTCTTGATACTTGGCCTGCATTCAATCACAATGATACAGGTCTCCCGGGTAAAAAGTCTATGCAGATGGATGAAGAAAAAGGTATTGCTGCATTTTTTCTAAAATGTGAACTGCCAGACCCGCGAGAAAATGATATAAAAGAGGGAATCTACGGAATAAGAAAGATTGAAAAAATTTTAAGAGGAAGATTAATAAAATTATCTAATTACGATTTTTTTATTTCAAGCGGTTTAGGTTATATTGAAATGGGGGGAAACTTACGTTATTTTTGTACAGAAACTAGTCATTTTGATCTGACAACAATATAGCTAAAAAGAATATAAGATTTATAAAATACAAAAGAGAATCTAACATCACAAGAATTATTCTTCCATATAGGATACCATTGCCAAAACAGCGAAAATAACTTAACTTAAGAATCACACTTTTAAAAGGTTTCTCTTTACTTTCTCTTTATTCTTAATTCTAAACCTCTTTCTATTCCCTCTTCAATTTATTTTTTTGTAAGAGCTGCTCCTGACTTATGATTTATTTGAAACCTACCCGAGATTACATCCGGATCATTATAATGAGTTCCCATTAAAAATTCTTGTTGAATTAAATCAAGATATTTTTGAAACTCAGTTTCTATAAACCCTCTAGCTGCAATAAGTTTCATATTTGCTAAAACTGTATTTGCATCTGGATTATTAGGTTGAAACTCTTGACTTAAAATAAAATCATCTCCACTTATCTGGGTTTTTGATATTCCTCTTCCTCTTTCTGAATCATAATAATTAACAAGAAGAGCAATCATATTTGAAGTAACTGCTTTTGCAGTTTCTTCTGAAAATCTTTCAAAGTGATATACTGGAACAGGATTAAAATTTCCCCATCCCATCGGATAATCTTCCATATGATATATACATCTTGCATTTTTAACATATGAAGACACATATAATTCATTTGATTCACTTTTAAAATAAGCCCATGTAGGGATAACAAAGCCTGGATCTATCTCAGCAAGTCTTTGAAGATTTTCAAATTCAGATTTTACTACTCCTAATTTTTGTTTAGGTTGATTGATTAATACTGTTAATAGCTGACCATTAGCAGGCCTTGCACAATAGACCATTTGTGTATTTCCATAATTTATAAAATCTAAATGAACAGGAAAAAATAAATTACTATCAAATCCAGGAACTTGGGATAACTGGTTCATAAATTCTGTATCATTAAAAGCAGAAGTTAATGTATTTTTTATATTTTCATGAGCTTGAAGTACACTAGAATCTAAGTCTCCTCTTAAGTAAATTGCAGGATTTCCAAATGTATGTGGTCCATAAAAAACTTTTTCTTGAGTTAACATAATAAGCAAGCATATTTATCTGCTTTTAAAATTAATTATATTCATTTTTATAATATTTTTTCTAAAAATATCTTCTTCCAATAATAGACATTAATTTTACTGCTACAGGTGCAACTGCACTTGAGACTCCTGCTCCAACTCCAATTAAAACACTATTTGTCTGATAACCAGTAAAGCCACCAATTGCAGCAGCCTGAACTCCTACTCCTCCAATATATCCGCCTATCCTGGACACAATAATATCTCCAAATACAGGTTCTCTTTGTCCCAAAGGATCTTCTCTTAATCTATTGTCTACAAGTAACTGACATGCAATAGACGAAGAGCAATTTGGAATTGCATTAACAATTGCATCTAATGATTGAATTATCATTCAATTATCCTAAATAATTCATTTAAATACTTTATGAATTAGAAATAGATTAATGTTTTCAAGTTATTTTTTAAAAAAATAATCAGACTTTGTCTAAGCTTATTTTTTAAATTAATTGTTATTACTGCAATATTTTATAAGTTTTGTAATTATGCTTAAGCGATTCAACTTACTCATTTCTGAATTTTGTTTATAGATATTAACTATTAAATTAAAAATTTAATCTAGCTTTGAGAAGATTAAATTTTAATATTTTTTCTAGAAATCAGGTTTCATATCTTTTTTATCTGCATAACTTAATTTTTCTATTTTATCTTTATCCTCTTCTACAAAACCCTCTCCAATTGTAATTACTTTATCTTCTCCTTTTTCGCTCGTGCTCAAATCATAGCCAGAAGTTCTTTTAAATCCACAAATACAAAAACCAATATTTTTTCCATTCTCCTCTTTTAACTGAAGAATTTTTCCGCATACAGGACAAAATTGTATCATTACTAAAAATAATAATGAATGGTTAAAAATCTATTCTTTTTTATCTTCCTTTTTTTCAAATCTGTTAACATCTCTTTTGTTCATCTTTTCATCTACCATTTTTTTCCAAGCTTCATCTAAATTAATTTTATGGCTATTTGCAAGGCAAATAACTGTAAAAATAACATCAACAAGTTCATCACTTAGTTCTTTTGTTTCTTCAGAACTCTTTTTCTTTTTTGTTCCATGTAAATGATTTAGTTCCCTTGCCACTTCACCTGTTTCTTCTGTTAATCTAGCTAACTGCTCTAAAGCAGGCCAGTAAGGAGGATTAAATTGTTTTACCCATTCATCAACTTGTTTTTGAATATCATCAAGTCCTTGAGTTTGTTTTGGACTTGGTGATCCAGAGTTAAAATGTGGTTCTAACTCTGATTTTACATTTTTGCTCAGATCTTTTAATGACATAATTTTAAACAAGTATCTTATGATTATAAATTTTGTTATAGTATACACATAATTTTATTAATATTATTTTCGCTTTGTCACTTATCTGCAAAGCTTTACATTTTTAACATTACTAATAATTAATTTATCAATTATATTAATAATTTCTTTCTACAATTATGTTGATATATGAGAACTTCTAAGTCTTTCAGAAACAGCAGCTGGTAGTGTAAACCTAATTATCACTAGGTTTTTCTCCATTTAGTTTATAATAATAAAAATTATAATTAACCAAATAGAGAACTTAAACCTGCTGTTGATTCTTCTTTCTTTTCTTCTTTCTTCTCTTCTGCAGGTTTTCCACTTGATGCACTAGCTGCTGGCGCTGCACTAGCAATAACTGCATTAGCAAGTTCTGCGTCTATATCAACACCTTTTAAACTAGCAACAAGGCTTTTGACTTTTGATTCGTCAATGCTTGTTCCAGTAGAATGAAGTACTTTATTTATATGTTCTTCATCTATTGGTTTTCC
>JAGVIM010000212.1 GCA_020056045.1 Nanobdellota archaeon
AAGGTCTCAATTACCTTAGATCTTGATAATTTCATAGGGTTAACTATATCAGCCTTATGAAATAGTTTCGGGATAAGATACCTAAAGATTTAAAGCCTTATTTTTATTCTCAGGACGACTTAACTGCTGGCTTGGCTACTTCTGCTTATAATTTATTAACAAACGAAATAAAACCAATACAAAAAATAGCATATGGTGGGCTTGGTGCAATAATAACTGAAAGCCCTGAAGATTTAAAATTCAGTAAACATCAATTAAACTTTGCAAAATTGTCTGGAACTGCTTTGCAGAAATCTAAAAATTCAGGAGATTCTTTAAGATATGTAGAAACATCAGAGACTGCTTTATCATTTTCTGTGAATTCAGGCGAAGCTTTATACTATTCAATAAATCATGGATTTTCATTGCAGCGATCAAGAAATTTAAGAAATTCTTTGCATAATTCAAGAAATTCTGAGGAAGCTTTAATGGATTCAAAAAATTCAGGACATTCTCTTCAATATTCAATTAATTTAGGTAATGCCCTTTTATTCTCACAAAATTCAGGAAACGCATTACGAAATTCTGAAAATAGGGGTAAGGCTTTAACTAAATCTAAAAATTCAGGAAACGCATTACAACATTCAAAAAATTCTGACGAGTCTTTAGATAATTCTAATAATATTAATAATGCATTAAAATTTTCAATTAATTTAGATTCTGCTCTATTTTATTCTACAAATTCCGAAAATGCATTACAACATTCTACAAATTCAGGAGAATCTTTAATGAATTCAGAAAATTCAGAAAGTGCATTACAACATTCTACAAATTCGGGAGAATCTTTAATGAATTCAGAAAATTTACATGAATCATTGCAATATTCTTCTAATTCACAATGTTCGTTAATAAGATCTTTTGTATTAGATAATGCGTTATTGAATTCAAAAAATAGTGATGTAGCATTAGAAAGATCAAGATTCGCCTGCGAATTTAGTTATTGTCCTTCTAAACTTTCTTCAGATTTTATAAATCATTTAATTGAAAGATATAAACAATATACAAAACTTGATAGTTGCGTTAGAGGGAGGCTTGTTAATGAAGGGGGAATTGAATTAACTCAATGGAAATTAGAAGGGTTTTTACAAAAAGAAGGAAAAGGAAAATATTCCAATCCTCAATTTTTCAAAGAAGGTGGAACAAGATATGTATTTACAGTAGAGTGGGGTCCTGCAAGAGCAAAAAGAGCTATAAAAGTTGATAAACCTGTTACAGCATTAACTTCTCCAAGGGCAAAAAGAGATGTTGGAGAAAGAGGATGTTGTACTGCAAATGAATTAGAATCAATTGCTAGATTGGAACATCCCGGAATAACAAAGTTATCAGATTATTTTACCGAAGAAATTACTAAAAAATATGGGTTATCTGGAGTATTAACTGTTGAAGAATTTTGTGAAGGATATAGATCTTTAGAAGAGGTAGTAAAAGCAGAAGGACCTTTATTAGGTCCAGAGATTGGTAGACTCATAAAAAAAGCAACAGCAATATTATATTATATAGATAATAAAGGATTTTTTCATAGAGATTTAAAACCTTCTAATTTTTTAATTGGAAGATTAGTTGATATAGATTCAGGTTTTATTAGTGATATAGATGTAAAAATAACTGATTGGGCTAATGCTTGTAGAAGGGATAAATCACAAGAAAAATATCTGCCTACTGCTGGAAGTCATTTAGTGACAGATCCTTTATTAATGGGTCCATTTACAGATGAAGAATCAATATATACTTGGAGGTCTGAAGCCTATGCATTTATTTCAACAATAATGTTTGCTGCAAGAGGTAAACCTATTTTTGAATATAATCCTGATAATAAAACTGCCATAGCAATAGATACTGGTGAAAATATTTTAGACCAAAATGGAAAATTAGATTGTAAAAAACATGAGAGAGTTCTTGATAAAGCAATAGCATCTCTTGATATTGATAGAAGATGTCATTTAGATAGATTAGCAAAAATAGCATTAACAATAGATAAAGAAAAAAGAGGTTTATCTAAAGAGGATTTTTTTGCAGCTACTGAAAGTCCATTTGAATCGTTTAGAAGTTTTATGAGATTGCATGATTATACACAAAGTTTAATTGAAGCAGAGAAAAGAGAACATC
>JAGVIM010000234.1 GCA_020056045.1 Nanobdellota archaeon
ATTTGTTTATAAAAAGACAAAAGTATCTATAAACTAATTGTCAAAATTAAGTAGTAAGATAGGTTTATATAAAACTTATAAGTTAGTTTAATATGAAAAGAGAAGCAGTATTATTAGTGTTTGGAGTATTCTTAATGGTTTTTATTATTGGAGGAGTGAGTGCAAGTAGCCTTGTTAGTATATCAAATTCAGATAACAATGGATATTGGGGTGGTGGAGGATGGTTTGGATTTAATAAAGATATTAGCTTAAATTATCAATATGATAATGGATTGTACATAAATCAATATCCTGGAAATATTAAATTCACCTTATTTGACATTACTCCTTCATTCTGTAGTTATTCTAATGATGTTTACCAAGGAGGATTAAGAGGATTTTATACTGATGTTGAATTAAATACAAAAAAACAAAATTATTCTGGATTTTTTATCGGAAATTATGGTCTTAGATATTGGGATTCTATTCAACCTTCTAATCTTGGTTTTAAAGTAGATGGAACTATAATTCTAAAGGGGAAAGATGGTGAAATATTGAATTTACCTTCTGAAATTGAGGTTCGTTTTGATAATTTTACTTGTGATGAAACACATAGATATACAAAAGGAAATATTAATGTGTTTATTATTCAGGGATTTTCAACAGAAGAACAAAAAAATAATTCATCAGATTATGAAAATAGAATCTCTACATTAGAATCATGGAAACAAACAATTACAGATACAATAACTTCAATACTTAATAGAATAACTAAAGTAGAAAATAAAACCATTGGAAACAGCACCATAGTTAATAACATAACTAATAATATCACAACAACAATTGTTTCTAATTCTACAATACCTAACTATTTCAAATATCTAAGTTCAAGTGAGAGAAAAGCAATGGTTTGTGGATATGGACAAGATAATCATTTAGTAACAATTAGTGATCTGGGTTGGAATTGCACTATAACTTATAAAACCAATCAATATACAAAGAAAGAAACTGCTAGTTGTAAGTGTAGTGGGAAATAAAAAATAGTTTATTACAGGTAATTTAAGCAAACTATTTAAATAACATAAACTATTTAAATAGATATAAAGGAGTGATGATTATGGTGGAAAAAACTAATTTTAATAAAGAGAAATTTAAACAAGTTCTTCATTTTATAGTATATAAAGCTGGAGCTATAGATAACGTAGGAAAAACAGTATTATACAAAATGATGTATTTTTCCGATTTTGATTTTTATGAACTAAATAACCTCTCAATCACAGGGGAATCTTATGTAAAATTACCTCATGGTCCAGCTCCAACTAATTTTGATAGAACGGTAAAAGAATTAGAAAAAGAAGGAGTAATAGCCGAAATAAAATCTAATTATCATGGACTTAGTCAAAAAAAAGTTGTTTCATTATGTCCACCTAAAGTAGATAAGTTAAATGGAGAAGAAATAAAAATTATTGAAAGAGTTGTTGCAAGACTTGCAAATATGAATGCTAGCCAGGTATCTGCTTATTCACATGAAGATATACCTTGGAAAGCTACTAAAGATGGGGAAAAGATAGATTATGAACTTGTATTTTATAGAAATCAAAAGCATGCAGTAAGTCAATCTACTTCTTCTTGTTGAGGTTTTTTCTTAATAAGATAATTCTTTATTAAGTTTATATTCTCTATTTCCCTATCCCCCTTAAAATACATTTCAATGAAAATTATCTTATTATTCCAGGGGTCATAAGTATAAACCAATCGTATTTTTTGTGTACTTTTTAAATAAACACAATTGAATTTTTTTGCTATATACACATCCATATACTCGGTTCCAGATACTCCTTTTACTATATGGACATCAAGACCCCAGGGTTTTAAATCAGGATAATTAGCAAGCAAAACTTTTTTAAATCTATCCAAATCCTCTTCTATAGTTCTAAACTTCCTTAGATGATGTAGACATTTATCAAATTCAGAAGCATGAATTATTTCAGGGATTATTTTGGACATTTTAACCTCTCTTATCAGAAATAGATTACTATTAATGATATTTTATTAAAATATTAAATTTTTCTAGCTTTTAAAGATACTCATATATATTAATTAAAAATACCTTCCAATAACCGTCAAATTATGAACAAGTATCTTTAATAGCAATTCATTAAACCTTGAATCAGTCTGTCTTGATCTAAGATAATTGACATGTTTCTTTTTTATACAGGAAAAAATTCCTTCAACTACAACCCTATATCTATACTTCTCATGCCAAACATCAGGATTTTCCTTAAATACTTTTAACTGCTTCATCCAAGGAGTTCTTCCATCAGGTCTTAGTTTTGCTCTTTCCTGAAAATCAATAAATACATTTGAAATATTAACATGATTACAAAAAGAATAATTAGCCTTGCTAGAATATCCTGCATCTGCAAGCAAATTTTTAATATTAAATCCATTATTAATAACATTCATTACAAGTTCCTTTAACATGGGAGAATCATGAACTGTACCTTCAGTTACTTTTGCAAATGCAATCGCCTTAGAATTTTTCAAACAAGCAATATGAACTTTAGTGCACTTGTCCAAAGCACAATGCTCTTTATCATAAACTAGATGATAACCTCCATGATACATATGATGCCCAAGCCAAGTACTGTCACAAATAATAGTATCTTCTGAATCAATAAACGCTAATGAAGAAATTTGAATTAATCTGCTTAATATTTTAGTCAAATCCTTTGAACAAACATATTTGTTTAAACTTGACTTCGCCAGTTAATCTTTAAGTAAAGAATTCTAATTAAAAAGATTAACTGAAAGGAGGTCTAAAAATATGAGGG
>JAGVIM010000106.1 GCA_020056045.1 Nanobdellota archaeon
AGTGCGTTTGCTCTTCTTATTTATTACTCGATGTTCAAGTTTTTTAATTAATTAAGTTAGTAATTCTGTCTTCCTGAACGGTCTTAAGTAAGTTAATACAGAGATCACAGAGGAAACGCAAAGCCCACAGAGAAAAAAATAAAGATTTTTCAATTACTCTCTGTGAACTCTGTGTTAACTCTCTGTGAACACTCTGCGTTAAAAAAGTCGATTGCCATAGGTTGCAAAAAACTTGAACATCGAGTATAAGTTTAATATTAGCACAACATTACTTCCATCTACATCCAAGATATCCTAATGGCTTACTATTATTAATATATTGCTTTAATTCATCCCTAATAAGGGGATATATTGTTATTTTATCAAGTTTATTTATATCTATAAATTCAACCGCATCAAGTATTTCTTCATTTCCAAGCCTAATTTTTCCATTAACTATCTCTGCTTCAAAAAACATATTTATAATATGCCTATGATTATCTTCTGGAATAGCTTCACTCACAAACATTAGATTACCAACACGTACTTCAAGCCCTGTTTCTTCCACCATCTCTCTTTTGAGGGTTTCTATCATTGTTTCCCCATATTCAATTCTTCCACCAGGAAGCAACCAATACTTTTCATCACCCTTTTTATGTCTAATCATCAATATTTTATCATCTTTTAATATACATGCCGCTACTCTAATATCAATCTTCATCTGATCTTTTCCTCTGTCAGTATCTTTAACCCTTTTAATATTAATAATGGATCAATTTGCCTAATATATTCAGAATATGGACCAATGATACTTGACAATCCGCCAGTAGCCAATACATTTATATCATCCTTATATGTTAGCTCTTTTTTAATTCTTCTAATTATCTCATTAACTTGTCCAATAAAGCCATAGAAAATACCTGATTGCATACAGTCTATTGTATTTTTACCTATTACTAATTTTGGCATATTAATATCTATACAGGGAAGTTGTTCTGTTTTTACCCATAATGTTTCCATAGAGACACTAATGCCAGGGGCAATAACACCTCCCATAAACTCACAATCCTTAGAAATAATATCAAATGTAGTGGTTGTACCAAAATCTACAATAATACATGGAAGATTATATAATCTTATCACAGCAACAGCATTAATAATCCTATCTATTCCAAGCTCAGATGGGTTGTCATAATGAATAGGTATTTTTATAAAGGAATGCTCAATAAAGAGAGGACTAAAACCAAGATTATTTAATATTATTTTATTAAATACATCCCTTAGGGAAGGAGCAACACAGGAAATAGTACACTGATAAATATTATAATTACTTAATTTTGATAAAATATTATTATTTTTTATTATACTATTTGATATAGACCAATGTGTTTTTAATCTATCCCCTTTATATATTCCAAAATGTGTATTCGTATTACCTATATCAATTACTAATATCATATTCTATTCTTCATCTTCTATTCTAGGTATAATAAAATAAAAATACTCTTCAGTATCATCTTTTATATCTATAATACCTGCTTTTTTATCACCAATAAAAAACATATCTATTTCTTCTACATCGATACTTTTTAAAATATTTATAAGATGTTTAGAATTATATCTAACCTTAAAATCTTCACCCTTATAATTTATATCTATAATAATTTCTTTTGCCTCTCCCAGACCTGGAGTAAAAGATTCTATTTGAATAATATTATTCTGTATACTAAAATCAAATATATTAATATCCACTGATGTCATAATATCAACCCTTTTACACGCATTTAATAATATACTATTTTTTACATGTAAGACATTATCTGGTGTTACTTGTGGAATAAAACATTTATAATCAGGAAATGTTCCATCTATTAATCGTGATATAAAAATAATATCATTAAACATAAGCATTATTTGATTATCATTTAAATACACATCAACCATAGCTTCATCCTTTAATAATCTGACAATCTCACTCAATGTTCGATTAGGAAGTACCACACGTATTTTTTGATTAATATTCTCTGATAATTTATGCTTTGCTGATGATAAAACAAACCCATCTGTAGCTGTAATTGTTATTTCTTCCATATCAGCACTTAAACATCCACCATTTAACACCCGACGAGTATCCTCTATGGCTGCAGCAAAAGCAATTTTTTTTTATCATTTTTTTTAATACGCTTGATAGTATAGAAAAACAATAATCTCCTTTAATGTCATGAACAATAGGATAATTAATAGAGGATAATCCTGCTATACTAAAAAATGATTTTCCAGAGGTAATAGACACATAATAATTATCTTTTTCTTTAATAATAATATCATCCTCTGGCATTTCCCTAATAATATCCAATAATTTCTTAAATGGAAGTATAATACTACCGTCAATTATTCCTTCTACCTCTATTTTACATTTTACAGAAACATCAAGATCTGTAGAGACAATAGTTAATATATTATTACTTGCTTCTAATAAAACATTAGACAGGATGGGGATAATGTTTTTTTGAGGTACTATAGATAATTGTAGTGCATCCAATAGTAAAAACTTTTTAATAACTATATGCATTCTTTTTTCTCCTTAATTAAATATAAGATTAGTAGTAATAATAGTTACTACTAATCTTTGTTAATAATTATACTAACTTCAATAAAAATAACAAGATAACTTGTTAATAAATTTAATAACAAGTTATCTTGTTATTAACAATTCTACACAGACTGTGTTAATTCGCTTTTAATATATTGGATTATATATTGAAGAGATGCATCTTTTTCTAATTGTTCTTTAATCTTTTTACAAGCATGTAACACTGTGCCATGGTCTCTTCCTCCAAACTCCTTTGCTATCTCTGGTAATGAGTGAGCAGTTAAATCACGACAAAGATACATAGCTACCTGTCTTGGGGCGACAATAGTACTATTTCTTCTTTTTCCTAATACATCAGATAATTGAACCTTAAAATACTTAGATGTTTTTCTTTGAATTGTTTCTATAGAGATAGGCTCAGATTGTTCATTAAATAAAAGTGTATTTTTTAGTATCCTTTTAACTATATTTATGTCTAATTTTTCATTAGTTAATGATGTATAAGCTATTATTCTTATTAAAGCTCCTTCTAATTCTCTAATATTATTTTTTATTTTAGATGCAATAAAATAACCTACATCATCTGGGATTATAATACCATCTTTTTCAGACTTCTTTTTAATAATAGCCATTCTTGTTTCAATACATGGCGGCTGAATATCTGCAATTAAACCACCTTCAAACCTTGATCTTAGTCTTTCTTCTAATGTTTTTATCTCTTTTGGAGGCTTATCACTTGTTAAAACTACCTGTTTTCCTAATCCATATAAGGCATTAAATGTATGAAAAAATTCTTCCTGTATACCTTCTTTTCCTGATAAAAACTGGACATCATCAACTAAGAGAATATCTATATTCCTATATTTATCCTTAAATCTTTGTGATTTATTAAATCTTATAGCATCAATAAATTCATTTAAGAACTGTTCAGATGAAACATATATAATTTTTGCATTTGGTTTATTTTGCAGTATTTGATGTCCTATAGCATGCATAAGATGGGTTTTTCCTAATCCTACACCACTATAAATAAATAAAGGATTATAAGACATTCCTGGTTTATCAGCTACTGCCTGACAGGCTGCATGAGCAAAATGATTACTCTCACCAATAACAAAACTATCAAAAGTATACCTTAAGTTTAGATGAAAATCTAATATTGAATATTTCTTTTCTTTTTTTACATCTATTTTTTCTTCAACCAATTGAGAAGGTGTAATCTCAGATGAAACAATAAAACAGACAGACATAAGATTATTCGTAATATCTTTCAAGCAATCATCTATCATTAACTTAAAATGATCATTCATCCATGTCTTAAAAAATACATTTGGAACACCTACTTCTAATGTATTTCCGGAAATATTTACTGGTTTTATTGGCTTAAACCATATTTCATAGCTTTCCTTTGGTATATCTTCCTTTATTTTTAATAAAACCTCTTCCCATATTTCTTTTTTCACTTTCATAACCTTCCTTTCTTTAATAGAGTTCCCTCACCTTAAAGAAAGACAGTTTTTCCCTATCTTTCTTTAAGATATTCTCCCTCCCTTAAAATACCTAAAAGTAAAGGTTCTTTAATTATGATTCTTAATTAGTGTTATCTTTTATAGTTATAAACTTATTCACAAGTTATTCATAGTTATTAATAGAGAGTATTTTTTAATATACTTATACTCTTTAAGATTACAGAAATATAATACAATTATTATAATAACTTATTATATTACAAATACTTATGTAAAAGTTTTTATTAAATACAGAGGTTTGTCTTATTTCCCAGTTTTCTCTATAAGTGCTATAGAATAGAGAAGATTTTATTTTATTAACAAGTTATTCACAAGCCATTTTATACCAACATTAATTATTATATCATACTTTTAAAAAAAAGCAACAAAAAAAATAAAAATATTAAATAATTTTTATTTTATAAAAACAGCTTGATTTACTTTGGTATTTGTGGTATCATATTATAAT
>JAGVIM010000191.1 GCA_020056045.1 Nanobdellota archaeon
CACCATTAATTCTTGGAATAATCCTATTGCTATATATAATAGGCATTATAGTTGAAAGAAAAAGAGATTTCTAAAAAAAAATAAAAAAATAAAAATGAAAATTAATCTTTTGCTATTACAAAGACTGATTTTAATGCAACAACTATTGTTGTAGGTACAAATAATACAAGTAAAGAACCAAGTACATTACTTAATATTTCACCCAATTTACCAAGACTTGCGAGCATACTACTTCCTGTAAATGAAACAAGAACTAAAGCTAGTGAAGCCAATAAAAAGTTATAAGTTTCTTTTCCTGTTATATTTAATAAACCCACTAATATTCCGGCTATAACAAGCAAAGCAACAGCTGCATTTTGTACAGGTGGAGTCATTATACCAAATAATCTTATTAATTCTATTATTAAGATTAGAACAACTCCTATTAAAAAAGCCCAAGCACCAATTGAACTACCTTTTCCTTTTGCCATATTTAACCTCCTTTTTGCCATATTAAACTCTATATTAAAATATAACTCTTAGAGTATAATTGATATTATAAATGTTTTTATCGTCATATTTTTAATTATTGGTTTATGCCTAAATATATATTTTTAAAAATAACAAAGTTTATAAAGGTGTTATAACTACAAAATTATAACAAAATGAAACAAAAATTATTAATATCATTTTTATTGACGACAATTTTGACATTAGCAATCGTAAGTGCAGCTAATTTTACAATATCTGTTCCAACTCCAAATAGTTTGACTAAATCAAATACTCAAACAAGTTTTGTAATAACAAATAATGGTCCAGAAGCTGCCAATATTCAAGTAACTCTACCTTCAACAATAACTGATTTAAACGGTCATTCAATATCTATTGCTTCTGTTTCACAATTAACATTTAATAATGTTGCAGCAAGTCAAAACACTGCCCCTATTATTATAACTTATTCAGGAGATACTACTAATTTTAATATAGGAAAGACTTTTTCTAATATTTTAGTAAAAGGTACTCAGGTTTCAAATACCAACCTTACTACAACTACAACAGTTCCACTTAATTTTGAAAACGATTTTTGTAAATATGGTGAAAAAACAAATAGTTCAGGTTTATCAATTTCAAGTATAGACATAAGTAATGCAGATGGCGATGATACAGAATGGAAACCTCTAGATAAAATAACTGTAAAAATGAAAGTTGAAAATAATGGAGATACTAGGGTAACAAGTATTTATTCAGAAATAGGATTAATTGATTCTAAAGGAAAAAATGTAATTGGTAATGTTGAAAATTTAGCAGATAAAAAAATAAATCTTGGAACAATCAATGATGGAAAAGATAAAACTTCAACTTTTACATTTACAGTTCCAGTAGACTTTAATGAAGAAAACTATTATTTAGTATTAAAAGCTTATAAAAGCGGAAAAGAAGCAGAACTTTGTACTTCATTATCCTCTGATTTAGATAATACTTTTTACCAATTAATATCTGGAATAAGAGAATCTGAAACTGAAAAAGAAGTTGTTGTTGATAATATAAAACTATCTCCAGAAACAGCTGCAAAATGTGGAGAAAGAGTTCAAGTTTCAGCAGATGTTGTTAACATTGGAGTGGATGACTTTTTAGATCAATTTAAAGTAACAATTTATAATAAAGAACTTGGAATTAATTTAGAACAAATTGTTAGAGAAGATCTTAAAAGTGGAGATTCATATAATGTTGATTTTGAATTTGATGTTCCAAAAAATGCAGCTGAAAAAACCTATGCTTTAGAATTTAGAACATATTATGATTATGACGATTCTGATAATACTTATCAGGAAACATCTGATAAAACATTTGTTAAAACAATACAAATATCAGGAGAATGTACTGTTGCTTCAACAACACCAAGTGCTAGTGTTCAAATAAGTGCAGAACTTGATTCAGAAACTCCTGAAGCAATTGCAGGAAAACAAGTAATTGTTAAAACTACTCTAAAAAATACAGCAGCTACACCCTTAAACTATGTTGTTTCTGCCTATGGAAATAGTCAATGGTCAAGTCTTGTATCAATAGAACCTAATAGTTTAACATTACAACCAGGAGAATCAAAAATAGTTTCTATAATCTTAAGCTTAGATAAAGAAGCACAAGGAGATAAAGAATTTGTAATAAAAGCAACATACGGAGATAAAGCAACAGAACAAAAAGTTGCACTTTCAGTATCTCAACCAACAGCTCAATTAGGATCATTACTGACTCATTTAAGAGACAATTGGTTTATCTATGTTATTATATTAGTTAATGTAATTTTAATAATTGCAATAATAACTGTAATAAAAAGAATGCTTTCTCCCAGAAAAAGAGAATTTGAATAAATTCTTTTTACTTAGTCTTTAAATTTTTATTATCACTTATTATTTTAATATAAGTTTTTATTATTTTTATCCATATTCTTAAATTACCCTAGTTCTGTAAAATGATATTTAATTAGAATCCTGAAGTTATATCTAATAACATAAATTTTCGTAAAAATTTTGTTATTGGATAGATAGAAAATCACTGTAGTAAATTCCGAAAATTAAAGTGATTTACTATAAATCTTTCTA
>JAGVIM010000105.1 GCA_020056045.1 Nanobdellota archaeon
AAATGGTTGTGGAACTTGTTCTTTAGGATATACTTGTAATACTGGTACTGGGCAGTGTGCTGTAAGTTGTACAAATGAATGTTCAACTTCTGGAGAAAAGAGATGTAATGCAAATAATGTTGAAACATGTGGAAATTATGATGCTGATTCCTGTCTTGAATGGGGGGTAAGTACAACTTGTTTGACTGGAAGGATTTGTAATGTTGTAACATTTCAATGCGATTTAGGGCTTGTTTCATCAGATGCTCCTTTTTCTGCTATTTTTGGTAGTGAGTATGCTGTTAAATGTAATTTTGGTGTTGCAAATTTGGGTTGTATTCAGATACCTAATTCAGATTGTAGTCCACCTTCTTGGGTTGGGACTGATGCAGTTTTTAGTTGTACTGCTACTCCGCTGGGTGTTAAATCTAATTTTTGTAATTTAGTAAATAGTGTTGAACAAGGTTGTGTTGCAAAAACAAATTCTATTGCAAGTACTGATATTATTTGCACTCCAAATTGGGATTGTAGTGATTGGGCACCAACAGTCTGTGATTCGGGAACTCAAACAAGAACTTGTACTGATTTAAATAATTGTGGAGTCTTAACTGGAAAACCTGTTGAATCTCAATCTTGTATTATTCCTATGGGTTCTTGTACTTCAGCTAGTTCTTGTACTCAACCTCTTGCTTCTGAAGTTTGTAAACAAGCTACTTGTATTGATAATGTTTGCGGGTTTGCTTTTAATTCTTCATCAACAGTTTGCCGAGTTTCTTCAGGGTTATGTGATTTAGAAGATAAATGTACTGGATCAAGCGCAGATTGTTTGGATTTAAAAAAATCTGCAGGAACTGTTTGTAATCTTGCTAATGGTGATTGTGATAAAGATGATGTATGTGATGGAATTTCAAATTTATGTAGTCCTTTGTTTAATTCTTCATCAACTATTTGCAGAGCCAAAAGTACAACTAATACTTGTGATAAAGAAGATAAATGTACTGGAAGTTCTGCAACTTGTCCAATTGATGCTTTTATAGATACTTGCACTAATGGTGATGGTTGTTGTTTGGGTGGAGCATGTAATCCTGGTAATGATAATGATTGTCAATCAGTATGTACAAGTGCAGATGGGTGTTCTCAACCTTCTAAATCTAATCTTTGTCAAATAGCAACATGTATTGGTGGAAATTGTGGATTTCAAAATAAAAATTCAGGAATTGTTTGCAATGAAGTCTCTTTTGATAGTTGTAAATTAAATGCTACTTGTGATGGAATAAATCCTACTTGCCCTGTAAATCCTTTTAAAGCTAATGGTGTATCTTGTCCTGATGATGTGTGTCTTACTGAGAAAACTTGTCAAAGCGGAGTTTGTAGTGGTGGAACACCTATTTTTGATTCTTCAGGCAATTTGCCATTTATTTGTGCTGAAATGATCAAGATGGGATTTTTTGATATTATTAATTTTATAGAAGCAATTATCATTATTGGAATTGTTTATTTTATTTATATAATTTATAAAAAGAAAAGAAAACTTAAAAATAAACATAAACATATAAATTTAAAAAGAAAAAAGTTGTAAGATGATAAATTCAAAAAAAGCACATTCAAAAATAATTATAACTGTATTATTAGTTTGTATTGTATTAATTTCCTTAGTTCTTGTAATAAATTTTTACTTTATTTTTGGTAATGTTCCTAAAAATGTTTCTTCAGATATAATTTTTAATGTTTCTTCTAGTATTAATTTTACTCATGTTGATTTTATTTCAAAATCTATAATTTGTGGAAATGAAAGTAGTAAACATATAAGGACTTTTATTAGAGAAACATTTGGAAACGAGAGTTTAATTGGAATTAAGTTTATTGTAAAAGATAAAAATGGGAAAAATTATTCTTATATTGTAGATAATTCTTCTATTCTTCCTAATTTTCAAATTAGGGAAAAGAGGATTGATCTTGTTTATTCTAAACTTGGAATAAATTCTTCTGAGAATATTACTGGTCTTCAGGCAATTCCTATTTTTAATGGTTTTGATGGAAAACAAATTTTTGGAGAGGTTTTTTTAAGTCCGGAGGTTTGTTATTCTAGTTGTAATGATTGTAGTGTATCTTGTGAATTGATTTGTACTAATTCAACTGGTTGATTAGAATTAAAATAATATTTGTAAAGCAAATATTATATAAAAGCCCCCAGCCGGATTCGAACCGACGACCTACAGTTTACAAAACTGCCGCTCTACCAACTGAGCTATGGAGGCATAAAATTACTACAATATTGTCATTTAAAAGGGTTTTTGTTTTAAGATTTAACAAAATATTAAACAGATTATAAGATGTTATATTTGAGGTTATATTCTATTGTATATTTTTGACTATAAGTTTATTTAAAATTTTATAAATTTTTGATTTTTTATGCTTAAGAAAATTTTAGTATTAGACAAAGCAGGAATGGCACCTTCTCTTGTTAAAGGATTAGAATGTAGATTAGAACTTAGTGTAAATGTTATGAATGATGGTTCTCTTGTAAGAAATTATTTAAAAAATAATGCAATTTGTCTTGCTATTGTTAATCCTTATCTAGAATATGGGGAAATTATAGAGGCTTATGTTAATTTTATTAAAAATTTAAAAGAAAAGGATATTCCTGTACTTATTTTTTCAAGGGCAGGTGTTAAAAAGCTTGCGGAAAGAGGGGCATTTGGTTTAGATCTAGTATTAAATAAAGATTATCAAGCATATTTAAGAAAACCTGTTGAATTGGATAAATTTATTGAATGTGTAAGAGGATTAATTAAGTGAACTGATAGAAATTTACTTTACCAGACATGATTTTCATCAGATCTTTTATAGGAATGAATTTCATCTATTGAAAACCAGAGTTTTGTTTCATAATCTGCATCTTTTTCATCTGATGATGCATGAATTATATTTTTTACTGCAATTTTCTTTTCATCTGCATGAGAATAACTTATGTGAGAAAAATCCCCTCTTATTGTTCCTGGAAGAGCTGCCTTTGATTCTGTTGCACCAACTATTTTTCTTACATTTTCAATTGCATCTACTCCTTCAACAATCATTGCAACAACAGGGCTTTCTGTTATGAATTCTAAAAGTCTTTTTCTTACAGCTTCTCCTCTTCTTTTTGCAATATCATCTGTATAATGTTTTTGTGCAAGATCTTTAGAAACTTTTGTTAGTTTTAATGCAATTATTTTTAATCCTCTTTGCTCAAATCTTTTTATTACTTCTCCAACTAATCCTCTTTGTACTCCATCAGGTTTTACTAGAACAAGTGTTTGTTGAATCATTTTATTCTTTTTTCTCTATCTTTTCTTTTTTCTTTGTTTTTTTAGGTTTAATAGGCTCTGAATCTTTTGATTCAGAGGATTTCGGATTTGTAGATTCATTATTTGCTTCAGAGGATTCCACATTTGCTGAAGGTTGAATATTTGATTCAGAAGATTCTAAGTTTGTTGAAAATTCTAGATTTGCTGCTTTATTTTGAGTATCTTTTATTTCTTTTTCAGCTTGTTTTATTCTTTCTTCTTCTATTTCTTGTAGTTGATCAAGTCCTTCTTCTATTTTTTCATGTTTCTTTTCTTCTTTTGGTTTTTCTTTTATCTTTGGTACTTCTTCTGGTTTTAATGGTCTAACTATTTCTAAAATTCTTATTTCACAAAGAGAAAGGGGATATGTTTTTTTCAATGCTAATGATAATGGTTTTTGCATTTTATTTGAAAGAACATCCCCAAAAATTTCTTGATCTTTTCTTTCAGCTATATAATCTTCAATCCAATTTTTTGCTTTATTTCTTAAAGTTTTTCTTACTGCTCTTGAAACTCTTTTCCTTGTAATAATAAATGGTTTAATTAATAACATACTTTCTTGACTTGGTGTTTCAAAAGAATCTTCAACATAACTTATTCTCTTTCTTATCATTCTTCTAATAAAATAGGACATTAATTTTATTTTTTCAGGATAGGCAACAGGTTTTTCATTTTCAAGTTTTATTTTTACTGTAGCTTCTACACTTTTTCCTTTTAATTGTCTTGTTAAATCTAATTTTATGGTTCTATTTTCAACACTTTTAACTGATTCTCCTATTAATTCTATTTTTGATCTTGTTAAAGGTATTTCTACGTTTATGAATTTTCTTCTTCTTGTTATTACTTTTGTTTGTTTTGGTGGCATTTTATTCCTGAACTATTTTTGAAACTCTTCTTGAGTGTTTTGCAAGTTTAGATTTTTTACATTCTTTACAAGTATAAATTACAACTCTTCTCATTGTTGCTTTTGTTTTTCTTTTCCAAGATTTAATTGCTTTTTTACTTCCCCATTTTCCTTTATTTCCCATTCCTCTGTTTTTTCCTCTTTTTTTAGCTCTTGATAATGAACCCCAAGCTAGTGGACCTCTTTTAAATCCTGTACTGACTAAGTCTATTTTTTGATCTGTTCTTTTTTTACAGTATGGACAAAATCTTTTTGTTGCTTTAGGTAATTTCATTTTAGTATTATAAAAGATTACCTTTAAATAGGTTTTTAAACTTTTGTATGTTATGGTGTCGCAGCTAAAAGAATCTCGAGTATTATTTTTAAAGGGAGAACAGAGAAAGTTTTTGGATTTAGTTGTTGCTAGGTTAAACTGCATTTCTTTGAGGGGAATTTTGCAGTTTGGATTTGATATTCCATACTCAACTCTTAAGAATTATTATATTGAGAGAAGGTTACTTCCTGTTGGTTTTTTTGAGAATTTGTGTCATCTTGCAAAGATTGATGCTTCTAAACTGAATGTCAAATATGTTGAAAGTAACTGGGGACAGGTGATAGGCGGTTCAAGATCTAAAAGATCTTGAAGAGAAAGGTGGAAAGAAAAGTAGAAGGAAATAATTATTCTATTAAATCTTGAGCTAGAGATTTTGCATTTGGCAAGAAAATAGGGTTTGCATAAGAAAGTATTTGAATATGTTCTTCTTCATGAGATTTTGCCACTCCCCTATTTTCAATTCTATCACCAAAAAATTTAGCCCATTTTTGTAAATCCATCTCTTTTATTGTATAATAATTTGCTTCTTCATTCTGTATCCTCCTCGACCTTTCCGGGTGCTTTATCTTGGATGTATTTAGAACCAGTTTTTAGACTAAATTCTGCCTTTGCTAACTCTCTCCCGAAATAAGCAGC
>JAGVIM010000074.1 GCA_020056045.1 Nanobdellota archaeon
ATACACTCTCCCTTTCTTTTTCTTTCTTTCGTATGCTTGTTTAGGTGTCTCAAGAATTTCAAACCTTAAACTTCTATGAGGTCTAACCTCATTATACCAAATCAAGAATTCTTCTTTCGTATTGAATGCTTTTCTATGGTGATCATAACAACCAAACCATTTCTCAACTTTTCCATTGGACTGCGGATGTTTAATTTTTGTCTTAATATGTTTTATTCCAACTTTCTTTAAAAATTCTTGAAATTCAGAATACCCTTCCATATTATTCATAAATTGAGATCCTCTATCAGAGATACACTGTTCAATTTTTCCGTATTCTAAAGCAAGTCTCATTCCTTCAATTGACCTTTTTGTCGTTGGAGAAGCACATTCAATTAATGTAAGCATAAACCTAGTAGCATCATCAATAACTGCAAATATCCAGACCCTTCCATTATAATGCCAATCGATATGTACTGCTGTTAAGCTATGCATCCTTTCATATCTTATCCAATCTTTTTTTCTTTTGTCTATCTTTTCTTTACTTTTAGCATATCCTAATTCCAATAAAATTTTATGAATCCTATAATGGCTTAGATGTTTGTTTTCATCTCTTTCTATCAATCTTTCTAGAGTGTCTGCTGACACTCTGTATTTATCATAATATTTCTTTACAAGTTCTCTTTCCCAGTCTTCTATTGGTATCATAGGTCTCCCAACCACTTTACCTATAATTGGAATCTCTCCAGTAATTAAATATTCTTTCCATATCTTATCTACTCTTCTCACAGAAACATCTGCTATCTTTCTAGCTTGATAACTAGTTTTTCCTTCAACCTTCGCTCTTAGTGTATCCATTAAACTCTTTTTAGTGAATTTCATGAATTCATTATTATTATCCTTGAGAACTATTTTTCGGATACCACATATACATCTATAATAGCAATCTTTATAACCCTATCATCCCCTTTTTCTCCATGGAAAATCAATTTGAAGAAGGACAATTAGTGCTTTGTATAGTGGAAAAAATAATAGGAACAACAGTATTTGTAAAAGTAGAAGGAAGTGGAGAAGGCACAATAACAACTTCTGAAATAGCCCCGGGAAGAATTAGAAATCTTCGAGATTATGTTATTCCAAATAAAAAAATTGTTTGCAAAATTCTAAGGATTCAGGGAGACAAAATTCAATTATCATTAAGAAGAGTAAAACCAAATGAAAGAAAAGAACTTTTAGATAAAGTAGAAAAAGAAAAAAGTTACTCAGCCATAATAAAAACAGTTTTAGGTACTGAAAAATACGAAGAAGTAATAAAGGAAATATTAAAAGAATATTATCTAATAGACTTTTTTGAAGAAATAAAAAAAGATACAAAACTATTAAACAAGTATTTTGAAAAAGAATCAGCAGAAAAAATAATAAAAATACTAGATTCAAAAAAAGAAAAACTAAAAGAAATAAGACAAATATTTAGACTTTCAAGTAAATCATCAAACGGAATCTTAATAATAAAAGACATAATAAAAGAATCTTGTAATAATTTTAACTGCAATATTAGTTATCTTGCAGCAGGAAAATATTCCGTTGCTTTAAGTGGAGAAGATCTTAAAATAATAAATAATAAAATAGTAGCAGTTTTAGAAAAAATAGAACTACTTGCAAAAAAACAACATTGTGAATTTATCGTCGAGAAAAACTAATAACCCCTTCAAAATATATTATCATTAACAATATTCTTTTTAAATCAAAGTTAATTGAGAATAAAATGGCTGTGGTAAAATCATTATTTAAAAGAACATTTGATTCTAGAATAAATGCCCCAAGATTCCAAACTGAAAGACACTATCTACCAGCAGAAGATGACAGAATAGAAGCAGAACTAAGCCAGATGTGTATTGAAAGTTCTGCAGGCATTTATTATTTACATGAAGATAGCTCTTTAACAGTTGTTGGGGTATCTGCTCAAGATCCAATACAAAACTTAAAATATGAAAAAACTGTTTTTGTCCAAACTTCAGGAAATAAATCAGAGACTCAATCAAATAAATTAGCTCATCCAGAAGGGCTACTTAGATTATTAGAAAAACATGATTATCATTTTGAACCAAAAAGACAATCCCCAGCAGATTAAAATAATCTTTTCTGTAAATCTCTTTTCTTAAAACTACTAACCTGATTTACAATAGGTTTTGAAATTTTATTTTCTGCTTTAATATTTTCATCTACTATTGTTGAATTCTCATTATCATCAGATGATGAGCTTGCATTCTCAACTTCTTTTTCACCAATAATAGCTTTTCCATAGGTTCCATCATAACCAGGTTTAACTTCTATTTTACCCTGCCTATTTAAAATAATTAAATCAGAAATAAGTTCATTTTGAATAGTTTTATTTATTTCTTCGCGAGAAATATTAAGTAAAATATTAAACTCTTTTCCAAATTTATCAATTAACTCATTATAAATCTTCCAACAACCCTTACTATTCATACCAATTCCAAGACCAAGAGAAATTATTTCATGTAAAGGTAATAATTTATAATAACATTTTTTATTTTTATGATCTGCTTTTGATTTTAAAGCAAGTTCCTCAACCCGATATTCTACTCCCACAGTCAAACCTTTTTTACAAACAGGACAAATTCCATTAAGCTTTGTTGTTTCTTCAGGAGAGCAGGAAAAATTACAATTTCTATGACCATCAAAATGATACATACCATAGCAAGGATCTGTTTCAATTGTTCCAATAAAACTATTTTCTCTTATCTGCTTAATTATCCCATCATAACTTAATTTTTCTCCATCTTTTAATTTAAAGATTGTAGCCTCTCTTCCCAATCTCCAAGGCCAAAACGAATGAGAATCTGAAAAACTAACAATTGCAAGATTATCTAAATCTTTTATTTTCCAATTCATTTCAGGATCAGAACTTATTCCAGTCTCAACAGCATGAATCATATAATATTTGTCTTCAAAAGCATCTTTTAATAAATCAAAACCACCTTTACTTCCAAAAATTCCAAACCAAGGAGTCCAAACATGTGCTGGAATTATTTCAATTCTTTTATCAATTTCTTCCATTTTAGCTGCAAAATCTCTGCAACTAATCTTAAATATAGGTCTTCCATCATAATCTCTTCTTCCTTTCGTATCAAGCCAAGCATTTATCTTATCAACAGCTTCAAGATTAGGCGCAAGATAAACAAGATGAACTCTTCTTCCTTTTCCATTATTTGTATAAACCAAAGAAATTTCAGAACTTAAAATAAAAGGAAACTCTCCTTTCTCTTCTGATTTATCAGGTATTTTGGAATTCTCATCATTCGAAAATGATGAGCTAGGATTATACCAATAAATACCATTATCCTCTCTTAACTGTTTAATCTCCTTTAACCATTCATTATGTGTAAAATCTCCAGTTCCAAGTAAACCCAATCCCTTTACTCTCGCCCATTTAACTAAATTAGGAATATTCAAATCTTTACTGCAAGCTCTTGAAAATCTTGAATGAATATGTAAGTCTACAAAAATACAATCATTATCTAATTTCCCACAACTATAAATAAAATCCTCTTTTTCCATGTTTAAATTTCTCTTAAAGGAAATTTAAATATACTAAAAATTTTCTTTAAAATTTTTTCCATAGAAACAAATGCAAAAATACCTTTTTATATATTATTATCCTTAAATTCATTAATAAATCAGCCTAGGAGTTTTAAACTCTATTACAAA
>JAGVIM010000185.1 GCA_020056045.1 Nanobdellota archaeon
GTATTTAACTTTATAATCTTCATATATCTAATAGATATCTCATGTATTTAAGCTTTATGGAGTAATTTAATAATGATTAATCAGTTGCGGAGATTGTGTATTAGAAATAGCTTAGCTTTCTGAAATAAATATGATAAAGTTGGGATGAGAAATATAAGCATCGCTTAATTGATTGATTGCATAGCTGATATTTTATAGGGTTAATAATAATTCTTTGGAAAAATAATCTTAGACAAAGTCTGATTACTTTTTGTTGAATAGCTTCAGGAAGCTATAGAAAATCACTTTAATTTTCGGAATTTACTACAGTGATTTTCTATCTATCCAATAACAAAATTTTTACGAAAATTTATGTTATTAGATATAAGTAAATACTATTATTATTTTTTAGTATTCTTTATAATTTTTTTCAATATAATACTTTATTGGAATAATCATTCCTATTAAAAATGTAATCCATCCCAGTGAAGTTAAGCTAATTAGTAAAATATTTTTTAGAAGTATCGAAGCTATTAATATTCCTGCCCAGGATATTATTCCTGATAGAAATAACATTACCCAAGTCATTTTTTCTTTTCTTTTTATTATAAAGTCAGAAAGATAAATTATTAGCATACCCTGTGATATGAGAAGTACTCCAATTGATATATGAAGTATGTAAATCATAAAAGCAATACCTGTATTATATCTAGTAAAAAATCCCCATAGTTGAGAAATACCCTCAAAGTTTATTTTCATATTTAATCTTGCAAATAAGATAAAGAAAATCCCTATGAGAATCATGTATATTCCATTGTAAAGAGTAATTCTTGCACCTTGCTTAACTCTTTGGATATTCATGTTTTATGAAGAATGTTTGTATTTATAATAATTTGTGGTGAGTAATGAACATATCTTTAGGAGAAAAATTCTAATTAATTATGTATTTTTGATTTTATTTTTTGACAACTCTATAAAAATTATCACCTTTTCTGCAAAATTCTGAAATTTTTATTCCTATTATTTGACTTTTTATTGCCTGATTTATTGTTTTATGCTCTATTTCCATTGATTCTACCTTTCCCCTTATAACTCCTGTTGTTTTTCCAAGAATAATGAACTCATCTTCTGTTTTTAGTTTTCCCGTGTTAATTTTGAGTAAAGCAACATTAATTTTAGGGTAATAATGTATTATTTTCCCTATAAATTCTTTTGTTTGAGTTGCAGAAGAATTTTCTGTTTTTGAGAAGTCATCATTTGTAGGAGATTTAATGTAGAATCCTGATGAAAATCCTTTATTATAAGCTTTGCTTAGTTCATCCATGCTATTTTTTATTTCTTGTTTTGAAAGTTTTTTATCTAGTGCTTTTCTATAAGTTCTTACAACAGTATCAACATATTCTGGTTCTCTATTTCTTCCTTCTATTTTAAATGCAACTGCTCCTGAGCTTTTTAGTTTTTCAATAAAAGGTAATGTGCAAAGATCTTTTGCAGAAAAAATATATTTATTGCTTACTTTTATTTTATTTCCTTCTTCATCTTTTACAGTATATGCTCTTCTACAGGGATGAATGCATTTACCTCTGTTTGCAGATTCATTAAATAGAAACTGAGATGTAAAACATCTTCCTGATTCACTTATACACATTGCACCATGAATAAATATTTCTACAGAAATAATTTTTGATATTTTTTTTATTTGAGTAAGATTTAGTTCTCGTGCTAAGACAATTCTTTCTGCGCCTAGTTTCTTATAAAAACGTGCAGTATCTGAATTTGAAATTGAGCATTGAGTTGAAACATGAAATGGCAGTTTGTATTTCTTACACAGGAGCATAACAGATAGGTCAGAACAAATTATTGCATTGACATAGGGTTTTGCCTTTTTTATTGTTTTTTCAACATTTTTTAATTCATTGTCATAGATTAGGGTGTTTAAAGTAAGATATCTTTTTATTTTATTTTTTCTATCTTGTTCACAGAGCTTTTTAATTTTGGGTAAATCAGAAATTTTAAAATTCTTTGCTCTTGCCCTCATATTAAAATCTTGTAAACCAAAGTATATTGCATCAGCTCCTGCATTTATAGCTGCAACTAGGCACTCAAAATCTCCTGCTGGTGCTAGAAGCTCAAACTGTTGTTTTTTAGAAGATTTCATAGATAATAAAAAAGAAGCAGGTTTTTAAGATGTTTGGTTGATAAATTATTGTTTAAGTGTTTACTTCTCCGATTCTCCAGATTCTAGAAATATCTTTTCTAAGAAGTCTACTTGGGCATTCTTGAGGTGTTAATAAAACTTGAACATAATCATCATCAGGATTTTTATTTCGGTTACTAAGGCTGTGAATGATTGTAGGAAAATTGTATAATGGATTTCCATCCTCTCTTTTAAGATAATGAACTCCAATCCAATCTTCTGATTTAAAATCATCTAATACCCTTGGTTCTACCATGATATTCATATAGCAGTTTTAGTTTTTAAGGATTATTATATGGGAAGATGATTATTGAAAAACTATTTAAGGGAAGATTTGATAGATAATTTACTGGAAGATATTGGTAATGTATAAAATTTAAGTATAGAAAACTATTATATTGTTTGATTAGTAGAAGCTATAACTTGTAATAGCGTATAATATTAATAAATAATAAAATATATTAAAACTAAATAATTTAATTTAAAATAAAAATGCCACAGTTTATTAGAAGAAGACCTGCAAAAAATACAGACATAGAACCTTATTGGGATTTGATTAAAAGAATAATTCATGAAAGTGATATTGTTCTCGAAGTAATTGATGCAAGATTAATTGAACTTTCAAGAAATGAAGAAGTTGAAAAGTTAATTAAGGCTGAAGGCAGACCTATGATTTTTGTTGTAAATAAAAGCGATCTTGTTAATAGTAATAATTTAAGGGAAGAGATAACTTCTTTAGAAGAGATTGCTCCTGTTATTTTTGTTTCACATAAAAATAAAATGTCCTATAAAATTCTTCTTTATAATATTAAGAAGTTATTTGAGGAATGTGGAAAAAGGGAAATGGTTGAAAGAAAAGTTGGAGATCCCAAATTACGATTTAGAGAGGCAAAGGCAGATCTTGTTGTGAGTATTTTAGGATATCCAAATGTTGGAAAATCTTCTATTATTAATGGTTTGACTCATAAAAAAAAGATGAAAGTCTCAAAAAAAGCAGGAACTACTCACGGGATTCATTGGATAAAATTAGATGAGGAAATTAAATTAATTGATAGTCCGGGTGTTATTCCTTTGAAAAAAGATGATGAAGTTAGATATGGTCTGATTGGAGCCATGGATAATGAGAGATTAAAAAATCCTGATATTGTTTCCTATGCTATTTTAAAATTGTTTTTAGAAAAAAATAAGAAAGCTTTTGAAAGACATTATGGCATTGAAATAACTAGTGAAGAAGAAGATGATTTTGATGCAATTGTTACAAAAATTGGAACTAAAAGAAGATATTTGTTAAAGGGAAGCAGAATTGATGAAAATAGAGTTTGGACTGATATTATAAGAGAATGGCAAGAGGGGAGGTTGAGACTGTAATTATAGAAATATTTATAAATAATAATCGTTTATTATTAATACATCAAACGCCAGGAAATTCGTCCAATTCTGATTGGGGGGGTTGAATGGGTATTTGCGGTCTAACGACCCCTTGGTGTACATTATTTTTTTGTGGAATTTCATGAGAAATGAACTTAAGAAAAAATGAAGATTTTTTCTTTTTTAGAAATTTTTCTATATCTTCTAAGCTAATTTCTACATAAGTTTTAAATTGATTTTTATTATCTCTTCTCATCATATTAGCATAAATGTGAGCATGGGATAAGTTAGATAATCTTTGAAATAATGGCTTTCCGATTTTTATCTTTAATATTGTTTCTAAGAAGTATTTAAGATTTTGAGTTATTTCATTAGTTCTTCCTTTAAAATCCTTACAGATTGTTAAAGAAAGAAAGTCTGGTTTTTCTATGGAATTGAATAAGTAATAGATTATTATTGAATAAATTCTAACTTTAAATATTCCCCTTTTTGTTTCGTATTGATTATATTCATAATGATATTTATTTTCTTTCCAATTGGAGATTAATTTATTAATTAAATCTTTATTAAACTTAAAACCTTTTATTATTTCTCCATCTTCTCTGGCTA
>JAGVIM010000210.1 GCA_020056045.1 Nanobdellota archaeon
ATGGAAAAATCACAAAATTATCAACCTGGAATACAACAATATGATCCTAAAAGAAGAGAAGAACTAATGCGAAGTAGGGCAGTTCCTGGAATTTCTACAGTTACTGGAATTCCTGCTAGATTTTCACAAGAATGTATAAAAGATAAATATTCAGATGCTTTAAGGAGAGAAACAAATTAAAATGGCAAAAGTAATAAGAAAACAAGTTGAAAGTTTACAATTTACATTGCTTAGTCCTGACGAGATAAAAAAAATATCAAAAGCAAAAATAATTACTCCTGAACTTTATGATGTTGATGGTTATCCTGTTGATGGAGGATTAATGGATTTAAGACTTGGTGCAATTGATCCCGGAGTTAGATGTAGAACTTGTGGAGGAAGATTAAAAGAATGTTTAGGACATCCAGGAAGCATTGAACTTGCAAGACCTGTTTTTCATATAAAATATGTTCCTGTTATTGAATTATTTTTAAGATGTTATTGTTCTGAGTGCCATAGATTAATGTTAAAAGATAAAGACAAAGAAAAATACAAATCAGTTAAGGACAGACTTAGAAGATCAAAAGATGCAAAAAAATGCCCTCATTGTCAATGTGAACAAGAAAAAATAAAATTAGAAAAGCCTTCTACATTTAGAATTGGAAAAAGAAGATTATTTTCAGGTGAAATAAGAGAAAGAATTGCAAAAATTTCAGATGAAGAAGGAAGACTTGCTGGAATTGATCCAAAAATATTTAGGCCTGAATGGGGAATACTTACCTTGTTGTTAGTTCCACCTGTAACAGTTAGACCTTCAATCACTCTTGAAAGTGGAGAAAGATCAGAGGATGACTTGACACATAAGCTGTCGGACATAATACGAGCTAATCAGAGGCTATGGGAAAACTTGAATGCTGGAGCTCCAGAAGTTATTATTGAAGATTTATGGGATTTATTACAATATCATATTACTACTTTCTTTGATAATTCAATTACAAAAATACCGCCTGCAAGACATAGAAGTGGACAACCATTAAAAACAATTACAGAAAGAATAAAGGGTAAAGAAGGAAGAATTAGACATAATCTTGCTGGAAAAAGAGTTAATTTTTCTTCAAGAACTGTAATTTCTCCTGATCCTGCTCTTAAGATAAATGAAGTTGGAGTTCCTTTTGAAATTGCAGAAATTTTAACTGTTAATGAAAAAGTTACTACAATAAATATTGAAAAATTAAAGGCTGTTATTAAACATGAACATTATCCAACTGCAAATTATATTATAAGACCTGATGGAAGAAGAAAAAGAATAACTCAAGAATTAAAACAAGAAATTTTAGATGAACTTACTCCTGGTTATGTTGTTGAAAGACAACTAATAGATGGAGATGTTGTATTATTTAACAGACACCCTTCACTCCACAAAGCAAGCTTGATGGCTCATTTTGTAAAAGTTCTCCCGTATAAAACATTTAGAATACATCCTGCTGCTGCACCACCATACAATGCAGACTTTGATGGAGATGAAATGAATATTCATGTTCCTCAAACAGAAGAGGCAAGAGCAGAAGCAAAAATATTAATGGATGTTAATCAAAACTTAATTTCGTGCAAAGACAATAATAACTTACTTGGATGTATTTCTGATGCTGTTACTGGAAATTATTTATTAAGTAATGATATATTGTCAAAAGCAGATGCTTCACAATTATTATACAAAGCCGGAATAAATATGAAAATATCAAAAAATAATATTGAAGGAAGTGAAATAATTTCTGAAATAATTCCAAAGGTTGATTACAAAGGAAAAACCAGAACTGGAGAACCATTTATTATTAAAAGTGGAAGAATAGAAAGTGGAAGGGTTGATGAAAATGTGTTTGGGGTTGAATCTGGAGAATTGTTAAAACATTTAGATAAAGAAAAAGGGAGAACAATAACTATCAAAACATTAGAAAATGCATTCACCATAGGAACTGATTATCTTTCAAAAAAAGGTTTTACGATTTCTGTTGATGATTTAAATGTTAATGAAAAAGTTAAAAAATTAACAGCAGAAATAATTCAAGAGGCTGAAAAAGAAACAAATGAAATTATTGAAAGTTATAAAAAAGAAACTTTAGAAATTATTCCTGGAAAAACACTTGAAGAATCAAGAGAAATAAAAATATTGCAAACATTAAACGGAATAAGAACAAAAATTGGAAAAATTGTGGAAAAAGAAGTTGCAAAATCAAACCCTGTTAGCGTTATGATAAATGCAGGTTCTGGTGGAAATGTCCTTAATATAACTCAGATGGCATGTTGTGTAGGGCAACAGGCATTGTGGGCAAAGAGAATTGGAATTGGATTTACAAATAGAACATTATCCTTTTTTAAACAAGGGGATTTATCACCTAAATCAAGAGGATTTATTTATAATTCATTCTTAAAAGGGCTAGAACCTTATGAATTCTTTTTTGGAGCAATAACAGGAAGAGATGCTCTGATGGATACTGCACTAAGAACACCAAAATCAGGTTATTTATATAGGAGACTTGCAAATGCATTACAAGATATAAGAGTAGAATATGATAAAACAGTAAGAGATGGTTCTGGAAATATTATACAATTCAGATATGGGGAAGATGGATTAGATGTTTCTGGGTTACATAGAGGAAAAGATGTTGCTCCTGGAGAAGCAATTGGAATTATAACTGCTCAATCATTTGGAGAACCTTCAACACAAATGGCATTAAACACATTCCACTTTGCAGGAGTTTCTGAGATGCAAGTGACTTCAGGTTTACCAAGATTAATTGAAATTTTTGATGCGAGAAGAACTCCTTCAACACCCACCATGGATATTTATCTTCATAAAGAATATAATAATGAAAAAGATGCAAAAATTATTGCTGAAAAAATACAAGAAATAAAAGTAAA
>JAGVIM010000168.1 GCA_020056045.1 Nanobdellota archaeon
TGAGCACACTAAAAAAACTTTCAGAAGTTTTTTGGTGCGCTCAGAAATTTTATGAAAAATTTCTGATGTGCTCAAAAACCAGACACGCCATACACTTCAGTGTATGGTTTTTGACAGGGTAAAAAATAAATCTAAATATTACTACTTTTAATAAGTAATTTAAAAAAGCAAGATATTTAAACCAAATTTGTCTAAACTAACAAAGGAAAAAGAGTATTTTTATTAAAGATGTTAGCTATTATTCATGCACTTATGGGGGGTTTCATTGGCGAAGAATTTCACTCAGTACTATTTATAATTCTAGCTAGCTTTGTACTTCACTTTATAATGGACATGCTTCCACATTGGGATGCAAATTTTGACAAAAAAAAGTTTCAAGCTTCAGGAGAACCACCTCAACTATCAAAATTTGCAAAAGCCTGGTTTATAATAGACAATATTATAGCTTTAGCAGTAATAATAAGTTTATACCAAGTTTTTGATAATAAAAAGATAATTTTAGGGGCTTTTATAGGTATACTTCCTGATTTAATGAGTTTAGGATATAAAACAAAACTAAGAAAAAATAAACGTTATGCTAAATTTGTTAAATTTCATTCAAGAATCCAAGGAGAAACAAGTTGGCAAAAAAGCCTAATTATTCAGGCAATAATCATTGCAATAATCATTTCATTATTCTTCATATTTTAATTCTAAAAATTTAAAAAATAAATCTCTGCATTAGACATTTTCTTATAAAAATCATGATCAGGAACCTTTTGAAGAGGTTTTACAAATATCCTATCTAATCCTTCCCAGCACAAAAACCAACCAGCTGGTTGTGAAATAATAAAAAGAAAATCAAACAAAAAATTAAGAACACCCCTAATATCTATCTTATATTCATATAAAAAAGTGCTTGTTACAAGTAATATAGATCCTATAAAAAACCATATAAAACCGCCTTTTTTTATTTGTTTTGTTTCTTTTTCAACTTCTTTTATATGAGTTTTAAAATAATCCTTCAACCTTTTTTTGATTTTAATTTCTTCATGTTGTTTTCTTAAATGAGTTGGAATCAATAACCTTAATTCAATTGCTCCATCCTTATCCTTTGCAGCACTTTTACATTCAGAAACAAAATCATCTGATAAAGATCTTTCAGAATAAGGTCTTGGATCAAAATCAGAAAAAAGAGCATCATAGGAATCAAGAACCAAGCTCATATTTCCTTTCCTAAATTTATTTAATTCATCATTTTCAATCTCTTTTTTCCAAACTTCCTCTTCCATAATCACTATTTAATCAAGAAAGTTTATAATCCTATCGATTTACAACCTCGCATATAAATAACCCCTTTAGTTTTTATTAATCCCCTATAATCTAAGTAAAAGAGTTATAATCTAATTTTAAAATAAGCTAATCATCCCAGCTAATCTCTACTTAACAGCCTATTTATTACATCAATAATATTACTAATAAAATCAATTAATTTTTTATTATTATACACTTTTAGGTTAATTGAGTTATCGTTTCCCTAAAAGTGTTATTAGACAATTTGGATATTCTAGTAACATAATTATCCAAATTGTCTATAGCTTCAATAATATAAACTATATAGATTTACAAAAAATCTATAAACTCCAACATCCTAGTAATAATATGGAAAAAGAATTAGGAAAACTAAAAAAGAATGAAACAACTGAAATTATAGTAAGAGTTGATGAATATAAAGGCAAAAAAGGCCTTACAATAAGAGAATTTGTAACATCTGAAAAATATACAGGATTTACAAAAGCAGGAACAAGAATATCTCCTGAAAATTTCTTTCAATTCAGAGAAATGATTAATTCAATTGATTCAAAGGAATTTATGGAAGTTGCACCTCTTAAGGAAAAAGTAAAGAAAGAGAAAAAGTCAAAAGAAAAAAAAGAAGCTAATTTGGAATCCTCATCTTCAAAAGAAGATGAGCTTATTCAACCATCTGAAATACCTTCTAAAGATGAGCTTATTCAACCAGCTGAAGAGCAATAAGTTAAATTTAAAACATCATTTTCTTCTAATTATTTATGCACTACCATATTTTGTTAACAGAATCCTGCAACTCTGAATGTAAATACTGCTATAAAAAATCAATAGAAGAATTTGACAATGGATTAGATAAAAAATTCAAATTTGAATTTTCATCACCAGAAATATCAACAATTGACATAAAAAAGCTAAAAAAATTTCTTTTAAAAGATAAAGATGCAGTTCTTGTTTTCTATGGAGGAGAACCCTTAATGGAAATAGACAAAATAAAACAAATAATAGACAACATCAATATTCCATTTAGAATGCAAACAAATGGAAAACTTCTTGATAAAATTCCTACAAAATATATTAATAAAATAACTAAAATACTAATTTCTTTAGATGGAACAAAAGAAAGAACAGATTTTAATAGAGGAAATGGAACATTTAATCAGGTAATAAATAATATTGATTTAATAAAAAGAAATGGATATAGGGGAGAAATAATAGCAAGAATGACTCTTTCTCCAAGTGATGAAGAAAATCCAACAGATATCTATGAACAAGTTCTTTCCCTAATAAAACAAGGCTTTACTTCAATTCACTGGCAAATTGATGCAGGATTTTATAAATATGATTATAATTATGAAAAGTTTAAAACATTTTCAAAAGAATATAATAAATCAGTATCAAAACTAATTGATTGTTGGGTAAATGAAATGAAAAAAGGAACAGTTCTAAAAATTTATCCATTTCTTGCTATAATGGATTCCCTTCTCAAAAGTGAGGCCACTTTCTTACGATGTGGAGCAGGATATGCAGGATATGCAATATCAACAGATGGAAAACTTGTTGCCTGCCCAATAATGAACTGCATTGAAGATTTTAAAGCAGGAGATTTAGATTCAAATCCAAAAAATCTAAAAAAATTTGAGGTTGGAGGAAAATGCATATATTGCAATTACAAAGATCTTTGTGGGGGTCGTTGTCTTTACTGGAATAAAGCAGAACTTTGGCCAGAACAAGGAAATGATCTTATATGTAATACAATAAAACATTTAATAGACGAATTAAAAAGAAATCTTCCAGAAATCCAAAGCCTAATAGATAAAAAAATAATTTCAAAAAAACAATTCAACTATGAAAAGTATTTCGGACCTGAGATCATCCCATGATCTCATCTCATTCTACCTGAAATAATTCCATAAGAATTATTTTAATTCTCCTTACCTGAAATTATACCTTAATAACCTAATATCTCTAACAACATAAATAATATACTAATTACTAGTTTATTTCCTAAAATATTTTCTATTTCTAGAAATTAAAACTAAAAGAAGAATATAAATTCCAATACCGAATATTCCCGCAATTAAAAATTCAAAGAAAAGAGTCTTAAGAACATCTGAAATAGGTGACTCTGCTCCATATTCATCCATTCTTCTTTTGAATGAATAAATTGCAAGAACTCCATTTAAAATAAGAAAACTATAATAACTAATACCATACCAAAAGCCCCATTTTTTACTAGACCAAATAACAAATAAAATCAATATTGAACCAATTAAATCAAATACTAAAGATAATAATAATGCCTTCACCCCTAAAAACTCAAAACCAAATAAACTATATCCCAAAATCTGATTTAAACTAAATGTATAAATAGAAGCAAATAAACCCAAAATAACAATTACAAAAACCAGCTTTAATGAAAGAGGTACAGAAAGCCATTTATCTAATAATATATTCTCTTTTTTCATTCCAAAGATACCAAAACTTAATATTTAAACCTATTCTCAACTAATTTTATCCGAAAAAAGTAGTAAGATAGCTTTAAATAAAATAAAAGTTCTGACTCAAATATGGTAACAAAAGCAATAGTATTAATATTAGGAATACTACTAATATCTCTAACAATCATAGGACTTACAACAGCTGAAACAAAAGCTAATTGTTATCAAAAACCCCTTTCCCTAAATTTTGATAATAATACTGATTCAATAGAACCTCCTATAATAGAACCCTATATTATAACATTAAACCCTTCTATAGAAATATTATCTCCCTATGATTATCAAACTTCTAATGGAAATAGAATAAGGCTAAATATAAAAGTTAAAGATAAATGCGATCTAGAATATGCAGATCATGAAATAAAACCCTATGACCTATATCCCTCTCCTTGTGGAGATAATCAAATAAATATTAATGAAAATGAGTTTAAACCTCTATGTAAAAAATGCTATGAATATAATATGTCAAGGGCATTCAAAGATGGAATACATTATCTTGTTGCAAGATGCCAGAATAATAAAGAAATAAAATCAACAGTATTTTTTAATGTAGATAGTAAAAAACCAACAATAATTGAAACTAGACCAAAAGATAATGCTTTTGTTAATGGAGAAATATTTACAGTAAAATATAAAGAAGATTATATAACAAATGCTGCAATTTTAATAAGAGAAGTATGCAGAAATCCAAAAATATGTAAACAAGAAATTTATTATAGCTATTGTTCAGATGAAAAATCAAAAGAATGTATTATATCTGCAAACCTGGAAAATTTTGAAGATAAGGAAATAGAATACTTTTTTATAATATCAAATTTAGCAGGAACTATTACAGAATCAAAACCATTTAGAGCTTTTGTTGATGCAACAAAACCTGAAATAAAATCATTTAACTATCAAATAGATAAAAACAGAGTCTTATTTAATGTAGAATTTAATGAAAAAAACCTAGACAAGGTAGAATATATTGACTACCATGATAGAACTCCTGTTTGGAGAACACTTTGTACACTAGCACAAATAAAAAATAGTAAATGTATAACTGCAAAAAATAATATTGGAAAAGTACATTTCTTTGATGTAAGAGTAATAGACAAAGCAGGTAATATAGGTTATAATTTTAAAATAGAAGCAGAAGATGATGCAATTTTAGGAAACCCAAACTCCCCCATAACAATAATTGAATTTGGAGATTATCAA
>JAGVIM010000023.1 GCA_020056045.1 Nanobdellota archaeon
AAAAAAGAAGAATCTCCTTATTTAAAAACATATATAACTGGTTTTGATGAATTACTTGGAGAAGGAATTCCAAAAGGAAGTGCAGTTTTAGTTGAAGGTGGTCCTGGAAATGGAAAAACTATTTTCTGTTTAAATATGATAAAAACAATGTGTGAAAAAGGTAAAAAAGTTCTTTATATGAGTTTTGAAGAACCTGAAGTTAGATTAAGGAAGCACTTAGCAGAATTTGGAGCAAAACCAGATGAATATGAAAAAAAGAAATTATTATATATAAAAAGATTTAATGCATTAGATATTGCAAGAAGTGTAGAAGCTTTATTATCAGAAGCAAAAAAAGAATTATTAATAGATGTTCAACCAGTTCTTATTCCTCCAGAATTTAATCCAGATATTGTCCTAGTTGATTCATTATCTAGTATTTCTTCTGCATTCTCAGGAGAAGGTTCAAGATTCAGAATTTACATGGAGCAATTATTTAGGTATTTAGAAGGTCATAATATAACCTCTTTCCTAATTAGAGAAGTGGCAAATCCAACTCATACTGGAAATGCTTTTGTGGAGCAAGGTGAAGCTGTTTCATTTCTTTCAGATGGAATAATTGTTCTTTATAATGTCTTTTATAAAGAGGGTTATAGAAAAAGAGCAATTGAAATATTAAAAATGAGGGGAAGTAATATTAATAGAAAGATTGTTGAGTTTGAAATTAAAAAAGGTCAAGGTCTTGTTGTTTATCCGAATAAAACTCTTAAGGGCGATTATATATTAACCTAATTTATTTTTAAATAATTATAATAGATAATAAATTCAGAAAGATTTTACAAACAAAATATTTATAAACCCTTTATACTAACTATTTTTATAAATTCTGAAGAGTTAAAATAAGTATATGTTCTAAGGATTTATAATTAAAGACCCTATTATAAAAAATGGATCAAGATTTAAAAAACAGCATTCTAAAATCAGGAACAACTATAATTGGAATTGTATGTAAAGAAGGAGTTGTAATGGCTTCTGATAGAAGGGCAACAGGTGGGGGCATTATTCTAAGTAAAAATACACAAAAAACAGTTAAAATTAATGATTATCTTGTTGTTTCAGGAACAGGAAATGCTTCTGATATTGAAATGCAAAAGAAAATAATTGCTGCAGAACTTAAATTAAAAGAATTAAAATCAAAAAAAAGACCTTCTGTAAAAGAAGCTGCAAACCTTATAGGGATGATTACCTATAAAAGCATAAGACAACCTACAATGATTCCATCAATTGTTGGTACTCTTGTTGGTGGTTTAAATGAAGATGGAACAGCAGAACTTTATACAGTAGAACCTGCAGGAACAGCAATGAAAGTAGAAGATTTTGATGCTAATTTTGGTTCTGGAATGCCCTATGTTCTTGGTTTATTAGAAAGACAATATAAAAATGATTTAACATTAAAAGAAGGAGTTGAACTTGCAATTGAATCTTTAAAATCTTCAACTCAAAGAGATACTGGGAGTGGAAATGGTATAGATGTTTTTACAATATCTAAGAAAGAAATTAAACACGAAATAGCTCAAGAAATAAATCCAGAATATAAAGATAGTAAAGGAAAACCAAGATCAAGTAGTTTTAATTAATATTTAATATCAAAAAGCGGGGTGATAGCTTCATTTGAAGTATTTTGTTTATAATACTAAATTTTTAAATTAAAAAAATAATAAATATGTCAGACATTCTAAAAGATATACAAAGTGAATTACCAAAAGGAATAATAACTAGTGCAAACTTTGAAGCAGCAAATATTGTTGTTTATACTGATGATATAGGCTTTTTTAAGGATAATCGGGGAAAGATAAAAGAACTTGTTAATAAATTTAAAAAAAGAATTGAATTAAGAGCAGATGAAAAACTTCTTAAATCAGAAGATGAAACAAGGAAGATAATAAAGGAAATTATTCCAGAAGAAGCAGAAGTAACTGAGATTTTATTTGATCTTCAAAGAAGTATTGTTGTAATAGAAGCAAAAAAACCAGGTTTAGTAATTGGAAAAGAAGGGTCTATATTAAAGGAAATAAGGGATCAGAGTTTATGGATTCCAGAGGTTCAAAGAAGTCCTGCAATTAAAAGTAAGATTACTGAAAGTATTCGTGCAGTATTATATCAAAATAATAATTCAAGAAAAAAATTTCTTAATCAAGTTGGAAAGAAAATTTACAAAGAATGGAATCCTGAAAAAGTAGAAGAATGGGTAAGGGTTACAATGTTAGGTGGAGGAAGACAAGTAGGTAGAAGTTGTTTTCTTCTTTCAACACCTCAAACAAAAATTCTTTTAGATTGTGGAATTAATGTTGCTGGAAAAGGAAAAGAAAAATTTCCCTATTTAGATGTTTCAGAATTTAAGATAAATGAACTTGATGCAATAATACTCTCTCATGCACACCTTGATCATAGCGGGCTTATTCCCTATCTGGTAAAAATGGGTTATTCAGGACCTATTTACATGACAGCTCCAACAAGAGATATTTCAGCTTTATTAGCTCTAGATTTTATAGGGGTTGCCTATAAACAAGCATCTGCTCCTTTATTTTCATCAACAGATATAAAAGAAATGGTAAAACATACAATTTGCTTAGATTATAATGAAGTAACAGATATTGCTCCTGACATGAGAATAACTCTTTATAATGCAGGCCATGCACTAGGATCTGCAATTACACATATTAACATAGGAAATGGTGCTCATAATCTTGTTTATACAGGGGATTTTAAGTTTGATAGAACTAGACTATTAGATAGAGCAGTATCAAACTTTCCAAGACTTGAAACAATGATTATAGAATCAACCTATGGTGGAAAAAATAATGTTCTTCCAACAAGACAAGAAGCAGAAGAACAATTAATAAATACTGTAAAAGAAACAATAGAAAAAAATGGAAAAGTGTTAATTCCAGAACTTGGACTAGGAAGAGCTCAGGAAACAATGCTTATTTTAGAAGAAGCAATGAGAGAAAATCAACTTCCAAAAGTTCCTATTTATATTGATGGTATGATTTGGGATATTAATGGAATTCACACCGCCTATCCTGATTTTTTAAATTCTAATGTAAGAAGAGATGTTTTTGCAGACAATAATCCTTTTGTTTCAGATGTTTTTCAAAGAGTGGGATCTAGTCAAGAAAGAAAATTAGTTGTTGAAGGAGGACCTTGTGTTGTTCTTGCAACATCAGGGATGTTAGTTGGAGGAGCTTCTGTAGAATACCTAAGGCATTTTGCTCAAAATAAAAATAATAAAATATGTTTTGTTTGTTATCAAGGTCAGGGATCTCTCGGAAAACAAATCCAAGATGGAGTTAAACAAGTTAGAATGAATGTTGAAGGAAATGAAGAAGATATAGCAGTAAATATGGAAATAGTTACAATTGATGGATTAACTGCCCATGCAGGAAGAAGAGAATTGCTTGATTTTAGTAATAGGGCTCAGCCAAAACCAAATAGAATAATAATTGTTCACGGAGATCAATCAAGATGTCTTGACCTTGCATCATCAATATACAAACTTCACCATATTGAAACAAATGTTCCTAGAAATTTAGAGACGATTAGATTGAGATAGTTTATTTACAAATTATATATTTTTTGATTAATTGTTATATCACAATGTCTTGCCTTGTGGTAAAAGCTAAGAAAACCATAAACCTTTTAGTAATGTGAAAATTTGTTTAAAACTTGACTTCGCCAGTTAATCTTTAAGTAAAGAATTCTAATTAAAAAGATTAACTGAAAGGAGGTCTAAAAATATGAGGGAAAATGTTAGTTTT
>JAGVIM010000058.1 GCA_020056045.1 Nanobdellota archaeon
AAGATTATGTTTTTTTAATGTCGCAAGTTCTTCAGGAGAAAAATATACCGTAATATCATTTCCATTTGCAATATTTGCAATCATAATTCATTATTGAAAAAAGCATTTAATTACAATATTATTTGCAAACATATATACTCTAGTATATATTTTATTGTTTATTAAACCTTAAAAATACTCTATTTATTCTAGATACTATAAAACAAAAAAGAAGTTACTATGTCAGATAAACAACCCATTTACATACTTCCCGAAAATATTGAAAGAACAATCGGAAGAGATGCTCAAAGAAATAATATTCTTGCTGCAAAATTAGTTTCTGACTCTATTAAAACAACATTAGGGCCAAAAGGAATGGATAAAATGCTTGTTGATTCTTTAGGAGATATTACTATTACAAATGACGGAGTTACAATTCTAGAAAAAATGGAAATTGAACACCCTGCAGCAAAAATGATGGTTGAAATTGCAAAAACTCAAGAACTAGAAGTTGGTGATGGAACAACAACTGCAGTAATGCTGGCAGGAAAATTATTAGAAAATGCAGAAAAACTTTTAGACATGAAAATACATCCAACTGTTATAACAAAAGGTTATCACATCGCATCTGAAAAAGCAAAAGAATATCTAAATGAATTAAGTACTGATTTAACTTTTGATAATGTTAGTGTTCTAAAAAATATTGTAATAACTGCAATGACAGGTAAAGGCGCAGAATCTTCAAAAGAAAAATTTGCACAAATCATTGTAGATGCAATAAAACAGATAGAAGAGAATGGGGATATTAATATTAACAATATTAAAATTGTAAAAAATAAAAGTAATGGAGTTGAGGATACAGAGCTGATAAGAGGAATTATAATTGATAAAGAAAAAGTTTCAATTGATATGCCTGGGAAAATTGAAAATGCAAAAATTGCTCTTATTTCTGAGGCTTTAGAAATAAAAAATCCATCAGCAGAAGCAAAAATCTCAGTTTCTTCTCCATCTCAATTACAAGAGTTCCTAAACAGGGAAGAGTATATGCTAAAACAAATTGTTGAAAGAATAAAATCATCAGGAGCAAATGTTATTTTCTGTCAAAAAGGTATTGATGATATTGTACAATATTATCTTGCAAAAGAACAGATTTATACTTGCAGAAGAGTTGCAAAATCAGATATGGAAAACCTTTCTTCAGCAACAGGAGCAAAAATAGTTTCAAATATTAATGAGTTAACAGATTTAGAACTAGGAAAAGCAAAAATTGTTGAAGAAATAAGGCATGGAGAAGAAGCAATGACATATATAAGAGGTTGTGAAAATCCAAAAGCACTTACTATTTTAATACACGGAGGAAGTGAGCATGTTCTAGATGAAATAGAAAGAGCATTTAGAGATGGATTAGGAGATGTTGCAACAGTTATTCGAGATAAAAAAATAGTTGCAGGTGCAGGTGCAATTGAAATAGAGCTTTCAAAAAAATTAAAAGAATTTTCTTCAACATTATCAGGAAGAGAACAACTTGCAGTTATTGAATTTGCAAATGCATTGGAATTTATACCCTCAACACTAGCTGAAAATGCAGGACTTGATCCAATTGATGTTTTAACAGAACTTAAATCAAAACATGATTCAGGAGAAAAACAAGCAGGAATTAATATTTTTACAAATAAAGTAGAAAATGTATATGAAAAGGGAATAATAGAACCTGCAAAAATAAAAAGACAAGCCATATCCTCAGCAACAGAAGTTGCAATTATGATACTCAGAATAGATGATGTTCTTGCATCAAGAACTCCTAGAAATAGTCCTAAAATGAATCCTGATTATATGCAAGGAATGGAATAATTTGTCTTTATTTATTAAATAAATTTTTTATTCTTATTATAAATCCAACTATAACTCCAATTAAAAAAGCAATAAAAGAGCCAAATATTGAAACAATTATCATTTCTATAACATTTTCTAAAATAGATTTTTGAAATAAATTTGGAGATATTAAAGGTCCAAAGACTATAGCTAGAATTCCTATATACAAGACTACTAGGAAAAAACCCAAACCAAACAAGATTCCTGATTGTAACTCTACAGGAAGAGACCCTAAATTATTATTTTCAAGTTTTATTAGACCCCAATTAAAAATATAAACTCCTGGAATAAGGCTGATCCCCAAAAAAATATAAATTAACACATACTTAAAAGTAAGAGTTAACCCTGCTGAATTAAATCCTTCTTTTGTCAAAGTCTGTATTGTACTAGATAAAATTAAAAGTAATATAACAAATAATAGGCCCTTAAAACTCCCATTTTTATAGAATTGAAATTTGGATTTAATTTCCATTATAAATAATAGTCAGTATGATTTATAAGTTTTATCACTAATTGAATATGCAAGGAATGGAATAATCAAATCCTAATTATTAGGGGCAGCTCTTTTTCTATTTTCGTATTTTACTATTGCATCACCAATATGGTCTGGAATAGGTGTTGCAGAACCAATAGTAAACTGATCAGTAGTTGTAGCTACAATTGCAATATATTTAGATCCAGTTTCATTTGCAAAATCTTGAATTTGTTTTTCTATTTCAGCAGGAAGCTCTTGATTAGATTCAGAATTATCTAACATATGAATAATTGAAGAATCATCATGATTATGGCCATTATTTCCATTTCTATTATGGCCTATTGCAGGAGCGCTCATAAGCCTTTTAGCAAGTCCACCACACATTTTAATACAAATTTGCTGTTTAGGAGCATCGCTAGATTCAAGTTGTTCATATTCTACCCCACATTTTCCACACTGATATTCATAGATTGGCATTGTCAAAAAGTAAAAAATAAATTCTTTAAAAACCTTTTGATTAATTTTTTATTTAGAACATCCAACACAAACATTTCTAAATTTACCATTCATTAATTTAGATCTTATACAGGAAGAACAAACTTCTATTCTGCATGAATTGCATTTTTTAAAATTAAATTTTGGGCTAAATTTTCCACATGAACTGCAATATGCAGAGCAATTATTACATAATGGCTTTCCACTCACGGAATCTTTGCATCCATGGCTGTTGCAAAAAGGCTTTGAACATTTAAAGCATATTGATTCACATTTACTGCACATTTTTACAGAACAAACACTACAAGAACTTTTTTTACATGAGTTACAGATAATTTTAAAACAACTATCACATTTTGAAATACAATTTTTGCAAATAAGATGATTTGAAGAACAAAGATTAATCTCATTTGTCTCTTTTCCGCAACTTTCACATAAAAGAGAACTTAATTCTTTTGTTAAAGGGTTATAATTAAGATTTATTTCTTTAGAATTTCTCAATTCACCTTTTTTCTTTAATGAAACTTTTAATAAATAAATAGGATAATAAATTATGGTAGTATTAATCAAATTTTTTAATATGTTAATGCTATGTTTTTGTTTTTCGTCATTGATTAAAAGAACTATTTCCCTTTCAAATTTTTGAAAATCTTCAGAATTTTTCAATTTTTCAATATTTTGTTTTAGCCTTTCAATTTTTTCTAAAAATAATTTTTTATTATCTTCAGAAGATTTACCCTGAAGTTTAGTTGTAAACTCTTTTATCTTTTCCTCACCATCACTAATTTCTTTGTTAATTTCATCAACCTGGCTGGAATAATGGGATTTTATTCTTTTAATTTCTTTTTCAAGAGAAACACTAAGCAAAAGACTTATGCCCTGAATTTTTCCATTTAAAATATCTTTTAATTTTTCTTTTGCATTATTATAATTTTCTTTAACACTGTCTAATTTAACATCAGTTTTATTTCCTTCAATAGTTTCATAATTGTTGATATCAAAAGGAATAACTGATTTATTCTGAAGATAAATAGAATTTATTAGCTGTTCCTTTTCATTTAAATATTGAAAAACAGTTATAAAAGTAAATCTATAGATCTGCTCATTAGATATTTTTTCCAAAATATTAATAATTTCATAATCTTTTAAATCAATATTTTTTTTAATTTCCTCTTTCATATTAACATTAAATTTTATTTTAAGGAGTGTTGTTTGAGCCTTACTTTCTAAATAATTTGCTATGAGTTTAATTAAATAACTTCCACCACTAACAAGTTCACTATCCATGGTTAGATCTTCACGTTCAAAAACAAAAGAATAAGGTGATTTTTTACCAAATAATCTCTCAAAATCTAAAGGAACCTTATCAACAAATAAAATTTTATCTTTCCAACTAACATCACATTTTAAACTTTTAAAAAAGTTTTCTGTTAATTTTTTTAAATTATCTTCAATTTCCATTGTCTAATAAATTTTGGTTATACTCTTTTGATTCCTTATATGCCTGTATTCCTTCTTCTATAATTTCTGCAATTTCTGCAACTTCTTTTGAAAAAATCTCTAGATTATTTTTTGAATCTAAAAATTTATTCATTAACATTTCTTCTATTTTATTCATCCCAAATTTGCCTTCATCATCAAGACCTAGATTAAATAATATTATTGGAAGTTCCCCAATAACAAGTCCAATGCAACACATTTTATTTATTATCAAGTCAACAACATGCTCTTCCATTGTTCCTTTTGTTGCAAGACTATAAATATTCATATCCTTTTGTTGTCCGATTCTATCAAGTCTACCTATTCTTTGTTCAACTGCCATAGGATTCCAAGGAAGATCATAGTTAATCAAATTATTACAAAATTGAAAATTAAGTCCTTCTGCACCTGTTTCAGTACTTATCATTATGTTTGCACTAGCTTTAAATTGTTTAATTTTTTCAGTTTTTTCTTCTCTTGTAAGTCCGCCAGTAAATTCAACAATCTCTAAATTATAGGGAATAAGCTTTTCAGTTATATATCTCTGTGTTGAAGGATATTTTGTATAAATTAGGATTTTATTTTTTGGATCCTCTTTCATTATTCCAGAGATTATCTCAATTATTTTTTCAATTTTTGAATCTTTTTTAATATTTTTATAACCTTCAACTATTCTACTGGCTATCTCTTTTGTGTCAGTATGATATTTATCATCATTAATAATTTTTGTTAAAGATTCTATTGCAGATCTTGAAGAACTAGTAACTTTTGGAAGAAGAGCATAAATTGCGAGTTTTCCATTTATTTCATTTCCATTTGAAGAAAAATATTTAGTTTTTAACATTTCACAAATCATTTCATAAATTTCCATTTCTTCTTTAGAAAGTTCAATGGATATAATTTTTGGAATTCTTTTTTTATAATCTACCTTTGTTTCACTTCTTTTTCTTCTAATCATCACTTCATCTAATTTTAGTTTTAAATCTCTAGGGTTAAGGGGCATTCTTTTATTACCGCGATTAAGAAAATTCTTTCTAAACTCATTCATTGTTCCCAAATGACCTCTTTTTAATAAATTAAGCAAGTTATAGAGTTCTAAAAGATCATTTTGAAAAGGTGTTGCTGTTAGGATGAGAAATCTTTTTTTCTGCATCCTATTTACAAATTTCCATCTGACTGTTTTCTTATCTTTTAATTTATGGGCTTCATCAACTATAAGGAGATCCCAGGCAATTTCATGAGCTTTTTCATGTTTAAATTTTCTTAATGCTGTATCATAAATTTTAACTCTATCAAGTGAAGCAATAATAAAATTACTCTTTGTCCAATCAGATTCATTTTCAATTATTTGAAAATCAAGTTCAAATTTTTCTTTTAATTCTGCAACCCATTGATCAACCAATGATGGGGGTGTTAATATCAATACTTTTTTTACAAATCCCCTATCAATACATTCCCTAAGTACAAGTCCTGTTGTTATTGTTTTTCCAAGTCCAACTTCATCTGCAAGTAATGCATTTCCATTAAAATCTCTTAAAATTCTTAGTGCGCCTTCTGGTTGATGGGGCAAATCATAGGTTAAATTTTTTTTAATTTTAGGATATGAAATAAGCTCTCTTATTTCAGTATTTCCAGAAATTTCATTTGCATCTATCTTTAATTGGAGAATTTCTTTTGATTCAAATTTATTTTCCTTAATATTTTCAAATAAATCTTCATTATCTGAAAAAGATTCATTAATAATTATATCACTCATTTTTTTATCTCCTGTTTTTAGTTTTAAAATTTTTAGAGAG
>JAGVIM010000048.1 GCA_020056045.1 Nanobdellota archaeon
GTTTCTATTAAATATTTAATTATTTTATTTTCTGTTTTCATTTTATATATATATATGTATATAAGTACATAGTATTATGTATATAAGTACTCATATTTAATTGTACTATTTCTTTATCTGCCATACATTTATCCTCCCAACTTCAAATTTAGTTAGTTTTTCTTCATTTTGCAAATCAAGGCAATATCTAATGATAGTATGCCATGAATTTCCAAGAATTATTGCTATTTCTTCTGTAGAAATAGGTTTTCCAGCCTCATTAATTACTTTTAAAATACTCGCTTTAATATTACTACGATTAATCGCACTTTTAATGGTCCTCTTTTTCATACATTATAAAGTACAATATATAGTATTTAAATATTACTGATAGAAATTCTTTTTCAAGGTAGAATAGGTCTTTTACTCCATCCTTGTTATTCCGTTTTCTTTTGATAATCTTATGATGTTATCAACAAATCCTTCTATTTTTTGTTCATGGCTGACAAGTATTAGTTGGTCAACACTTAATTGATTAAGAACATCTTGCATCTTATCTAATTGCTGAGAAGAAAAACCATCTGTTGGCTCATCTAGAATAACAAGATTACTTGTTTTTATGTTGCTTAAAAGAGAATTAATTACCTGATTTAATGAAAGTCTATAGGCAAGTGCAATTGCAGTTCTTTCTCCTCCTGATAAAAAAGAGTAGTCAAGTTCATAATCCTGCTGTTCTATTAATGGAGAAAAATTATCATCAAGTTTTGCAGATAATGAATCTGAAACCAATATGGCAAACCATTTTGAAAATAATCTTGAGAACTCTTCCTTTAAACGAATCATTACTTGTTTTTCTGTAAATAAAATAAGATTTATAAATTTATCAGAAACCCAGTATTCTATTTCCTTTATTTTTTCAATTTTCTTTTTTATTTCTTCTTTTTTAGCTATTTCCTGTTGTTTTTCTTTTATCTGTTGTTCTGAAAATTGAATTTCTTTATTGATCTCTGCTAATTTAATGGCACAATTATTTTCATTTTTCTTTGATTCTATAAGTTCTTTATTTCCTTGTTCAAAAATTAAATCATATTTTGAAAATTCTAAAATAGAAAATTCTATTGTTTTGAGGTGTTTTTGCAGTATTTCAAAGTCTTTTTCAATAAATTGTTTTTGTTTTTCAAGATCCAATATTCTTTTTTCTTTTTCTAAAAGATTTTCCAGTTTAATTCTTAAAAGTTCTAATTCAGACTTTCTTTTTCCAAGATTTTCTTTTATCTTTTTAATAGAATCTATTTGTTCAGAAAGTGAATTTTTTTTCATTGCAAATTCATTTATACTTCTTTGTATTATCTGCATTTCATCATTTGTTTTAAAAAAAATATTTTTCTTATATTCATCTGAAACTTCCTGAAGGCAGGTTGGACATTTTTGTAATTTAGAAATCTTATTTTTCAAAGAATCAATTTCTAATTTTTTTGATTCTTCTGAATTTATTTTTCCTATTACCTGAATATATCCCCTTTGAAGCTCTTCTTCTTTTTCCTGTTGAAATTTAATTCTTTGGTTAATAGAATCATATTCTTCTTGATTAAATGAAATTTTCCTAGCTTCTTCTATTTGAAGCTGTAAACTTTTTAAATTATTATTAAAAGTAGTTATTTGTTGCATTTTTTCAGACATTAAAATAGAAGATTTATCTTTTTCATTTTCAAGAGATCTTTTTTCTTCTATTTTTTCTTGTATTTCTTTTATAAATTTTTCTTTTAAGATTCTTCCTTCAATTGATTTATCATAATTAGCTAAAACCTCTTTTTTATTTTCTTTTAATAAAGAAAGATTTTCTTTCCTATTAATTAATTGAAGTTTATGATCTCCCAAATCATAGATTATTCCCTCATTAACCCTTATTCTTTCCCTTAGTTTTGCTGTAAGCATATCTGCATTTTCCTCTATTCTTTTATATTTATCAATTCCAAAAACATGCCTTAAAATATTAAGTCTTATTTCTCCTGGCTCTAAAATTATCTGCTTCATTTCTTCTTGAGGAGTATAAACTGTAA
>JAGVIM010000125.1 GCA_020056045.1 Nanobdellota archaeon
TAGATTTATAAACAAGGAAAATAAAACACTATTATATTAAATGAATAAATAAGATTAATATAAGTCCAAAGAAAAAGCTAGACTTTTTCTTTACAAAACTTAAAACAGCATTATACTGTTTTACCATTAAGGTATTAATTGAGCTTTATTAGAAATAAATACAAATATGGAACAATTTCAAAAATTAGGAATTTGTGAATCTTTATTGAAATCAATAAAAGAACACAATTTCGAAAAACCAAGTGAAATACAAGAAAAAACAATTCCCCTAGTTTTAGAGGGAAAAGATATTATAGCTGGAGCTTCAACAGGTTCTGGAAAAACCTTAGCTTTTGGATCTGCTATTCTTCAAAATACAAAAAGAGATTTTGGAATTCAAGCTCTAGTTTTAACACCAACAAGAGAATTAGCAGAACAAAATTCAAAAGCCTTGATTAGATTTTCAAAACATAATCCTCTAAGAATAACTGCAATCTATGGTGGAGTTTCAATTAATCCTCAAATGGATGATTTAGATAGGTCAGAAGTTGTAATAGGAACTCCTGGAAGAATTTTAGATCATTTATCAAGAGGAACAATTGAACTTAAACACCTAAAAATACTTGTTCTAGATGAAGCAGATAGAATGTTAGACATGGGTTTTAGAGAAGATGTTGAAAAAATAATCTCTCAATGTCCTAAAAAAAGACAAACCCTCTTATTTTCAGCAACTATTTCAGAAGATATTGCTAAACTAGCACATAGATATATGAAAGACCCTATAGAAATTTCAGCAGAACAATATGTTGATCCAACAAAACTAACCCAAGTTTATTATGATGTTGATGACAAAGAAAAATATTCTTTATTAGTTAATTTACTAGAAAAAGAAAAAGCAAAATTAATAATGGTATTTTGTAATACAAGAAGAAATGTTGATTTTGTTGCAAATAATTTAAAATTAAGTGGAATAGATGCTCTTCCAATTCATGGAGGATTTTCTCAGGAAAAAAGAACTAAAATAATGGAAAAATTCAATAATCAAAGAGTACAGATTCTTGTTTGTACAGATGTTGCTGCAAGAGGTTTAGATATAAAAGGAGTTTCTCATGTTTATAACTATGATATTCCAAAAGAAAGCAAAGAATATATCCATAGGATAGGTAGAACTGCAAGAGCAGGAAAAGAAGGAAAAGTAATAAATATTGTTGCAAGCAGAGATTATGAAAATTTTAGAAATGTTATAAAAGATGATTCAATAAAAATAACTCCTGAAAAACTAGAATTTATTCAAAGAGTAAGTTTAAGATGGCTTCCTGAAAGAAGAGGATTTGATAGAAGAGATGGAGGAGAAAGAAACAATTTTAGAAGAAGTTTTAACAACAGAGATAATAGGCAAGACAATAGAAGGGGAGATGATAGAAATAATAGGGATGATAGAGATAATAGAAGATATCCTGCTAGAAGAGAAAACCGATCTGAAGATGGAAATAGAAGATTCTCAAGTAATAGAAGCAGAGATTCTGATGATAAATATTCTAGAAATTCAAATAGTTCTAACGGAAGTTCTGGTAGAATGGGTAGAAAATCAGGAAGTTTTAGCAAAAGATACTAAAAAAATAATTTTTATTAGCAAAATTTAATTAAGAATTTTGCTCAAGGTCTTCGAAAGATATTTAACTTACCTTTATTATATCTAATTTATGACAAATATTAAAGTAACTTTAGCAAATGAAAAAAATAGAAATCAATTAAATGAATATTTTAAACACTATCAAATTAAAGAAATAATAAAAAATAGAGTTAATTGCTATATTTCGCACAATTTTACAATAGTTGCAAAAGAAAAAAATATTATTGTTGGAGTTCTGCAATGGTATGTAAAAGAAGATCCAAAGGCAGGTGTTATAGAATTTGAGGAAATTCATGTAAAAGAAGAATATAGAGGTAAAGGAATTGGTTCTATGTTAATAAAATTTGCAATTCAGTCAGTTAAAAACTATTTTAATAAAATGAAAATTAAGCCTAGAAAAATATTCCTATTTGTAAATAAGGAAAATAAAATTGCAAGAAATCTATATGAAAAACAAGGATTCAAATTTGTTTCTGAAGTAGGTAATTTATTTTCTGATAAAGATACTGAATTATTCTACATACTAGATTTATCAAAAAAACAATGTGCCACCTCCACTTAAAAGTAGAGGTTTGTGATAGGCACTTGTTTTTAGGATGCTCTAGAATTGAAAACAGTATCATTTGCTACGACCCCATAATAAATTATGGAGTTTTCAATTCTCGACATAACAAAATAATTACTCAAAAATATTATCTAACATATTCAATATCTATGTATGCCTACTTTTTGTATAGTATCTAAAACTTTTTTCTCAGCATCAGCAAGAGATATTTTTTCCAATCTAAAAGCAGCAGCTTCCCTATGTCCACCACCACCCAATGCTTCAGCAAACAAACTGACATCAACTCCTTTTTTAGACCTAAAACTTCCCTTAATAATATCATTTAATTCAACAAGATTAAAAACAAAATCAAAATCACTAATAAATTGCAATTCATTTATTCCCAACCTAACATCTGCAAGATTAATTTTAAATTTTTTAATTTCCTCATTACTAACAATACTATAACCAACTTTTAATTTATTATTAATTTTTAAATTATTAATCAATAATGCAACAAATCTCCTTTGTCCCCAGGATTGATTATATAAAACAGGTTTCAAAAGATTATCAACATATTTAGCCCCATTTTCAATTAAAAAACTAGCATCTTTCAAAGCACCTTCAGAAGTTTCATAACTAAAATAGCCACTATCTGTTGCAACACCTAACAAAAGCATATCTGATAGTTTAGAATCAAATTTTATTTTAACTTCTTTAAAAAAATCAATTAAAACAGAACAAGTACTTGCTTTTTTAAAATCAACATAATTTATATCTCCAAAATAGGTATTAGTTTTATGATGATCAATATTAATAACAAAACTTTTTCCAATTAATTTAAAATTTTGATTTAATTTACTGGAAACATAGGTTAAATCACCACAATCTAAAAAAATAATAACATCATATTCAGAAATGTCTATTTCACTAATATCTTTACCAAATTCTACCTCTTTAGAATAATACAACCCCTTCATATTTTCAGCAAGTTGATCATAGCTAACAATCTTAACCTCTTTACCTATTCTTTCAAGAACATATTTCATGGCACAACATGCACCCAAACTATCACCATCAGGACCCACATGCAAAGTCATTAATATTTTTTTTGAATCCTTTAATCTAACCCAAATTTCTTCAAAAGAATTATTTTTTTCTAAATCATTCTTCTTTAAATCAATCTTTTCCATTTTTAAATAAAATATTAAAACGAGTGCTCATCAGCTTCTTCAATTTCTGCTTCTGCTTTTTCCAAATCTCTTGCAGCTTTTGTAACCAGCTCCTTTTCATCTTCATTTTCACAGTCTTTCCCAAGATCTGCAACAGAATTTTCTGCTTCTTTTATTTCTTTTTCTGCCTTATCAAATTTCTCAAATTTACCCAAATCATTCTTTTTTTTAACTGCTTTTTTCATAGGATAATAAAATAAAACTCATTTAATAACATTTCTATATCAGAAAAACAATATGCTATCACCTATTAATAAATAATCAATAAGAACTATTTCCTTCCACCAATATATGCTAAAAAATAATCTCCAACCGGTGTAAGCATTATTGTTCTAAAACCAGATTTTCTCATCATATGTTCAAATTCCCTCAAATCCCACTTATTATGCTCTTCATACTCATCTTCAAAACTACTTTTATTAGGATCAGTATTTTTATCATAGAATTTTCTAAATTCTTCTTTAGAAGTAGTTCTAAAATCGTAAATAAAAATTCTCCCATCAAAATTAAGTGATTCTCTTATCTGCCTGATCATTTTACCTGCTTTCCCCTCAATTTCATGAAGAACAAAGAAAACTGAAATAGTATCATATTTTTCCCATCCAGAAAGAGTTTTTAAACGATCTAAAAAAAGATTTTTATTATTATACAATTTCTTTCCAAGAACAATTTCATCCTTATCAACATCAAGACCATAAAATTTTACATTTGGATATTTATCTGCAAGAATTTTTAAAAAAGCTCCAAACCCGCATCCCAAATCCAAATGACTTTTATATAAATTTTTTTTAAAATCAAATAATTTATCAAATTCAGGAAATCTTTTTCTCCATGCATCTTCAATAGCTTCAACCCTATTATAATTTATTTTCATTTTTATTTGATTTCCATACAAGATTGTATAATATAAAAGAAAAAATCAATTAATAAACATTGCTAAAAATAACTAAAA
>JAGVIM010000075.1 GCA_020056045.1 Nanobdellota archaeon
ACTAGTGATTACACCATTGTGCTGAGATATATATTATGGGAAATATACTTTAAAGATGATTAATAGTTTATTTTATTTCTCGGTATAAAATATACCTTTTATTGGTATAAATTAGACCTAAAATAAATTGGAATAAAATAACCAAAACAAAAATGACAACTATTGATGAACATAAAAAGAAAATAAAAGAACATCTTGAACAAATTGAAGATCCAAACGAACTTGAATTTGATAAAGATGGTTGTGCAATATCTCCTTTTGGTATCCCAACAGTTTTAAAAAAACCTTTTGAAAGATCAATATTAGGGATTCCCGTAAGTATTGATAAACTACATTTTAATCAATATCCTCAAAATGTACAAATGAGTTTAATAATTGATAATCCGCATTATAGTTTGACATTTTTCTCTCAAATCAACTTAAATGTTCCTTTCCCTAATGAGTTAGTACTAGGATAATTAAACTATTAATCTGATTAACCAGATCATTTATCAAAAAGTAACTAGAATTATATTATTTTTTAACAAATTTATATTCCCTAATAAATTGATATATTTTTTCAACTACCTCATTAGGAGATATATCGCTTGTATCAATTATTAGATTACCTTGTTCATACAATTTCTTTCTAACTTTCAATAGATCAATTATTTTATTTTTTTTATCTCCTTTTAATAGAGGTCTATCTTCAAAATCGGATAATCTTTTTAAAATAACCTCTTGCCGAGCTTTCAGGCTAATAATGATTCCGTTAGCCCTTAAATCGATAATATTATCAGAATCCAATACAACTCCTCCGCCAGTATCTATAATAAGATTATCTTTCTTTGAAACATGCTTAACCGTATATTTTTCTATTCTCCTAAAGTATGGTTCTCCCATGGTTTCAAATATCTCGAAGATACTTTTATTTTCTTTTTTTATAATTAAACCATCAATAGAAATATACTTCATTCCAAGTTTTTTAGATAAAAGCTTTCCAACTTCGCTTTTACCTGTGCCCATAAATCCTATTAGTGAGATATTCATAAATATCCGATGAGAGATTATTTTTTAAACTTTTGTATTTATTGGTTTTATTAATAATTATTTGGGAAAATTAAATTATTTTTAAATAAAATAACAATTTAAATAGCTAAAAGATTAAATTGTTAAGATTATAAAATGAAAAAGGAAATAATAAATTATCTTGGTCTGTATCTACCATAACCTTTATAAAAATCTTCAAGTGAATCTGCTATACCTTGAACTATTTCATATTTTGATTCTGGATATCTTTTACGTAATTCCTCAACTTTTTGTTTATAAGTATTAAAATCTACTTCATTTTTATCAAGAGTTAAACATTCTTCATGTTTTCCATTTGCAAATTCCCGGACTATTATTATTCTTTTCATAAAAAATTTAATATTCTAACATTTATAAATATTTATTTTATTCATTTGGAAGTTTTTCTATTCTTAATTCTAAAGGTAGACCTTCCGGATATGAAGGTTTTGTAGGTTTTAAACCTCTATCTAATTGATATGCATATTCATACATAGATTTATAATAATACTTTAATTTCTCAAATTGCATTGTTGTAAATGAATATGTTTTTTTCTCATAAACAAACTCTTTATTTTTTAATTTGTTTGCCTTATATAGTTGATGAATTTGTTCTGTTTCAGCAATTGCATTAATGTTTTTTGTTTGAAGCTGTATTTCAATTGGTTTACCATTCATATTAACAACAAAATGATAACCTCTATATCCGAGACTTGTTGGATTATTAAATAAGTTCTTTTCTTGATTTGGAATAAGTTCAAAATTATCTCTAATTTTTTGAACAGCATTCTTTAAATCCTCTAAACTATCAAATACCACTCTTGTTCTACCAATATCAAGAACATCTTCAAGTGTTAATTTTCCAGTGCTTATTTTTTCTTCAATAGACTGAGATGTTTTTAATCCTCCCATTATTGGATTTGATAAATAAATTTCTTTTAATTTTTCAAATGTTCTTTCGAGAGGCAAATTAAAAGAATCAATATATTCTTTACTGACTCCAGATATTCCACTTCTTAAGAAAGAATCAATTTCATTCTGTGAAAATCCAACAGAATCAAGAATCCTATATTTTGTAGAAACTCTTGATATAAATCCTGATTCAGATTCTGCAAAATGTGAAGTAAGAATAGCATTTCCTTCTAAATCATTTAGATTTCTACCTACAATTTTTTCAGCTAAATATATTCTTTCTGTTTCAGAGATATCATAATTTATTATATCTTCTGGACTCAATCCTTTAACAAATAAAATATCTAACATTTCTTTTCTTTCAACAGAAATGACATTTGAAACAGGATTTAATGAATTCAAAATTTCACTTATCTGATATGCAGTCTCAGATTTAATTTTCATTGATTCTTCTTCATATGCAAGTTTCTCAATAACTTTTAAAGATTCATAGTTTTCCTTTTTAAATAAACTTATTTCACTTCGGTGAATATCTCCTTTCATTAACAAATTCGCCAACTCTTCCTGCTTCAATTCTGCCAATCTTGTTTCATAAGTAAATCCATCCCTTCCAATAACTTTTCCAAGAGGTATAAACATTCCACTAACAATTCCAAAACCCAAGCTACCGCTTCCTGGAATAATACTTTCCATTCCTTCACCAACTTTCATTCCCCATAGAATGTAGCAATATCCTCAGTTATTGCTGCAAGTTCAATTTCTTTTCTTATTGATTCTTCAACAGCAAAAGCTTTTCCAAGTGTTGTAAATTCTTTTGCTAAAACTGCTTTTGCTCCCAAACCAATATAGCCACCTGCAACAAGTAAACCAACTTCTTTGTAATTAACATATCCAATAAGAGCATCAAGTTCATCTGTAATTTTTGGAGAATTAAAATATCTTTCACCAGATAAAAACCTAAACTCATCGCCAACTTTTGTTGGAGAATTCATAAATTCATTATAAACTTGCCCTTCAAGAATATTTTTTCCTTGCTCTCTTGAACCTCCTAAAAGAACAGCAAAATCAGTATTAGATAAAAGTTTATTTAATTCTGCTAGGTTTTTATTAATTGTATCTTTTGCTTCCAGAGATTCTTTATAATCTACTCCATAAGCTTTTCCAAGAACCTGCCTTTGCTCATTTGAAGATTGAGCATTTCTAAAATCTTCAAATAAACTTTTTTCAACAAGCTTTCTTGCTACAGATAAGCCTTCTTGCATTTGCTGCTTTAATCCAAAAATTTTATTGTATTCTTCAATTAATAATTCATTTGAATATCCTGCAGTTAATTTTGAAACAGCTCTCCCTACTCCTATTTTGCTATCAAGCTGCTGCTTGATTAATTCAAGTTCAGCATCCATCTTTTTTCCAATATTATCAA
>JAGVIM010000032.1 GCA_020056045.1 Nanobdellota archaeon
AAAATTAATTTTGATGATTTAGATAAATGGATTTTAGATAAAAAATCAGAATTTTCAAAAAAACATGATGATCTTATTTTTAAAATAAAAAATAAAATATCTGTTCTTATTGAAGAATTGTCTGAAAATATTAAAGTTCTTGAAAAAATAGATATTCATCACAGAAAAGCAGAAGAAAGAGTAAAATTAATAGTTATGGATAATTTTAATAAATATGTTAATAATTTAAAAAAATTAGTAGATAATTTCAATGAAATAAAATCAAAAGAATCAAAGGATTATAGTAATTTGATAGCAAAAATAAATCATATTTATACTGATTTTGAAAAAAGGTCTTTTGTTCATTATGAAAAAGCAACTTTTCTTATAGGAAATGAACTTGGAAAAACAAAGGATATTATTTCTAAATTTTTTAGTGAATTAAAAACAATTGTAGATGAAAATGATGAATTTATTAAAACTAATGAGGTTCTTAATAATATAGAACCAATATTATGTGAAATAAAATCCATTGAAAATCTTAAAAAAGAATCAAATACTAATATTTTGACAAATACAAAAAAAATAGAAAATATCGAGGAAGATATTAAAAAATTAGAATCTTTAATTAATAAAATAAAGAAATCCTCTGAATATATAAAAAATATTGAAGAAAATAATAAAATATTGGAAAAAGAAAAGGAAATCGAAAAAGATATTTATTCGCTTAAATCCCTTATTAATTTTAAAGATTTGTCTGGTATTTTTCATTCAGATTCTAAAAAAATGAAATTATTAAATGAGTTTAAAGATAGTTTTAAAGATTCTTTTGAGAAATCCAATGGAGAATCTTTAATTTTATTATTAAAAGATGCTGGATTAAATATAGATTTTATATCTGAGAAAATAGAAAGTATAAACAATAAAATATTGGAAATAAATAAACCTTTAGAAAAAAGTAAAGAATTAGAAAATATTGAGGAACTTGAAATAACCATTAAGCATAAAAAAATAGAAATAGATGCTAATAATCATGAAAATTTGATTGAACAAAAAAAGCAGGAAAAGTTTAAAGAAAAACGAGAGTCTTTAATACAATCAATAAGAGAAAATTTAATAATTATAGATATTATTTTAAATAAGGTCAAAGATTAATTTTTCTAAAACAAATCTTTTTTTATCTTTTGATTTCTTCAATTTTTGCATTGCATACTTCACAGTAGCCGAGTTCATCAATAGATTTTATTTTAATTTTATTATCAAGTTTACTTCTATAGTTCATAACTATAAGTAGTTCGTTTGTTTCTCTATTGTTAAAAGGTGGTTTCTTTAGTTCTATTTTACAATGCGGGCATATCCCCATCATTTTCTGTCTTCTCCTTTTGTATTTAATACAAATTCATCATAAATAGCTCTAACACCTTGTTGATAATCTTCTTCTGCAATCCCCAGTACTACATTTGTTTCAGAAGGTCCTTGATTAATCAGTTCAATATTAATTCTATTTTTTGCAAGAGTAGTTGAAATCCTTGACATAATTCCTGGTGTGCTTCGCATTCCTCTCCCAACTACTGCAATTAGTGCTAGATTATCCTGAAATCCAATATAATCGGGATTTAATTCATTTGTTAATCTTCTTGTTAATTCTTCTTTTTTATCTGCAAAACCATTATTTCCATCTAAGATAACTGCAATATTATCAATTCCAGATGGTGCATGTTCATAGCTTAATCCTAAATCTGAAAATACTTTTAATACCCTCATTCCAAATCCTTTTTCAGAATTCATTAAATATTTTTCTATTTCAACATAAGCAAAACCTGGTTTTGCTGCAATTCCTGAAATTGATGTTTCTGAAGCTCCTGGATGTTCTGAAATTAATGTTCCTGGAGAATCAGGATTATTTGTATTCTTAATTCTAACTGGAATTCTTCCTTTTATTAAAGGAAACATTGCTTCATCATGAAATGCTTCAAATCCCATATATGTTAGTTCTCTTAGTTCTTTGTAAGTTAGAGACGGAATTGTTTTAGGATTAGTTACTATCTTTGGAGAGGCATAATATAATCCATTAACATCTGTCCAGTTTTCATATAGTTCTGCATTAAGAGCAAAAGCTAAAATTGAACCTGTTAAATCACTTCCTCCTCTTGAAAAAGTTGCAATCTGTCCTTTGAAGTCCCCATAAAATCCTGGAAAAACAAATCTTTTTCCTTTTAGTTCTTGAAGTAAGCTTGCTGTTTTATTTAGATCTAATTGAGGTTTATTATTTTCTTTTAATGAAATAAAATTTTTTGCATCAAAAAATGGAAGACCTAATACTTGTGCCATAATTTGAGCATTCCAATATTCTCCTCTTGAAGCTATAAAATCTCTTGGCTCTTCAGACAATAAATCAATTTCTGATAATATTGATTTTTCCAAATCTGATAAATTAAATGCTCTGCAAATTTGCATAAATCTATCTTGAAGCATTGTTACAGCATTAAGATAGGAAATTTTTGTATTTTCTCCTGCAATTGCTAATAATAAATCAGTTACTTTTTGCTTTATGTAATCATCTTTTCCAGGAGCAGAGACTACAACTACTTGTCTATCTGAATCTGATTCAACAATTGCTTTTACTTTTCGGATTTGCTCTGGATTTGCAAGAGAGCTTCCGCCAAATTTGGTTACTTTCATTTTCTGTTTTTTCTGTTAAGTTTATTTTTCTCTCCTTATGTTTTTGTTTTAGGTTAAATAAAAAAAGGCTCTTTCAACG
>JAGVIM010000149.1 GCA_020056045.1 Nanobdellota archaeon
TCCTGTAATCTCTGGATTTTCCAGAGTCATGTTTGTTGTTCCTGATGAATTTTGATATTCAAGAGTGTATCTATTATCAGATTGGTAAACTCCAAGTTTAGAGTAGTACAAACTTGCAATCTCGCTTGCAGAAAGCGACCTATTAAATATCATTACTTCGTCGATTGAGCCGTTGAAATAAACATTATAACTTGAATTTGAAGCACCAATATAAAATGCAGGACTTCCCATAAGTTTTACTCCAGTATTAACATTTCCAAGATAAACATTGTCAACATACATATCTGCTTTACTTCCATTGTTTGTTACAATAACATGATGCCATATACTATCATTAACTAATTTTGTTGACATAAAAGAACTATCTGTTGAACCAAGTCCACTCCACATCCCTATATAACCATTGCTCATAGTTATTTCAAAATCATTTGAAGCATCTCCATTTGTTCCTTGACCCATTATTTTAGGACCCCAATAATATGTAGTTTGTACTCTTCTGTCAGCAGTATTTATCCATACTGAAAATGCAGATTTGTTTAAACCATTTGTAACAGCAGAGGGTATGCTAACATAATTACTCACACCATCAAAACTTCCTGCTCTTCCATATTTTCCACTTGTAGTTATATTTGCTCTTCCTGTTGAATTTTGAGCTGTTCCATTATTCAATCCCATTGCATCTTTAACTTCTCCAGAAGTTCCATTCCAAGATGCTTCATCAAAATGCCAATAACTGACTAAACCTTTTGTTAAATTAAATGGATTAACAACAGGCATTAAATAACGAGAGCCATTGAAATTCCAGGTTATGTTTGCTATGTTTAATTCGGTAATTGAGATATTTGTTGAATATTTATTATTTTTTCCAGTGTTGTTATTTAGAGTTCCAAGTGTATAATTTATTTGAGGATAAACAGTATCAATTGTAAGTGTATTGTTTGCAGTTATATAATTATTTCCTGCAAAATCAAAAATATCATAGAACCATTTGTAAATTCCATCAACAAGAGTTACAATAATTCCAACTGTTGTTTGAAGGGTGTTTGTTGCGAAAGTTATTGTTGTTGTATTAACTAAATTATTTAAATAATCATAAACATAAAGAGTAGCATTTTTTATTCCTGCAAGATTATCTGATAAATTTGCAGTCAAGTTAACTGTTCCTGTATTTGAATAAAAATTATTTGCAGGAGATGTTAAACTACCTGATGAATTTGTAGTATCAACAACGAAATTGATTTGCCCGGTAAAATTTACATTTCCTGCTAGATCTTGGGCATAGACATTTAGAGTATGATTTGCTTGTGATAAATTTAATGATGAATGTGTTAATGCTGTTGCATTGTATATTGATAAGATTTCTGCAGATGATAATGAGCGGTTGAAAATCATTACATCATCTATACTGCCGTTAAAAATATCGTTCATATAAGCTATATTATTAGCAACATAACTTCCTCTCCACCCTATTTTTGTTCTTGTAGGGGCATATTGATATGAATTATTCCATCCAGTAACTCTAGTTACATCAAATATTCCATTTATGTAAAATGAAGCATTTCCATTTTGATAAGTAACTGTAATATAATTCCAAGAGTTTAGTAATATATTACTTGAGCTTACATAGGTATTAGAAGTAAATGAATTATTGGTTCCATATACTAGACTTAATTTATTTGATGAATCTATTGATATTCTTGCACCATCATTAGCACCTGTTGATCCATCTCCATAGACTGTTTTCCCATTTGTTTTTGCATTAATCCATGCAGAAAGTGTCCAATAAGATAATTTTGAAATTCGAGAGTTATCATTATTTATATTTAATTGTATATAACTAACATTTGTATAATCAATATCACTTCTCCCATTAAAATTAAATGCTTTTCCCAATTTACCAGAATCAGTCTGTACTGCATTATTATTTGTTCCATTATTTCTTCCCATATAATCAATAACTCCTCCAGAAGAATTCAAATCATCCATTCTCCACCATGAAACTAAACTTCCATCAAGATTCGGAATAATACTTCCAAGTGAAGAAAAAGTTTCAGAAGAAGTTGCATTGAACAAAACACTTGCATTATTGTAATAACTTCCATTAACTGGAGATGAAATATTAATTATTGGAAAAACAGTATCAAGTGTAAATATATTTGTTGTTGAATTTACATTACCTGCAAAATCCTGAACATATTCTTGAACTGTGTGATTTCCATCTCCTGAAAAATTATAATTAAAACTTGGTGCTGTTGCATTATATAATGCAAGGATTTCTGCAGAAGAGAGGCTTCTGTTGAAGATGAGGACGTCGTCGATTGAGCCGTTGAAAATCTGAGGAGTAATCTGACTAATTAATAAATTGTTAGAGATATCTCCTAAATTATATAAAAATGGCTGGGAAGCTTCAAATTTTCCATTAACATAAATTGCTATACTTGTTCCATTATAAATACCAACAGCATGATACCATATATTTGTTAATATAGTTGTAGTGCTATCTGCTTCACTAGATTGTACACCGGTATCACTTTTTGTTACAAATGTTGCATGATTTGCATTATCTCTTGTTAATAAAAAAGGAGAATTGCCTACCCCCCAATTAGCATGAACAATATATCTATAATTTGAATCATTAGTATTTATTTTAAACCATGCCATTACTGTCAAATTTTTTTGCGAGAAATTAAGACTCTGAGAATAATTTATATTTATATAACTACTCGCTCCATTAAAACTCATTGCTTTTCCAAATTTTCCAGAATCAGTTTGATTAGCACCATTATTTGTTCCATTATTTCTTCCCATATAATCAACAACACCTCCAGAAGAATTCAAATCATCCATTCTCCACCAAGAAACCAAACTTCCATCCAAATTAGGAACAATACTTCCTGTTCCAGCAGAAGTTTCAGAAGAATTAATTGTTACATTAACTGTTGCATTATTCCAAAAACTTAAGTTTGAAGGTGAAGAAATTGAAGAAGTTGGAAGAACTGTATCAGTAACAACAATTCTTTGTTCAGTTGAATTAACATTTCCAGCAAGGTCTTGAGTATATGCTTTAAATGTATGATTGCCTTCACTTAAACTTGTGAAATTATTTGAATAATATTTTATAGAAGAATTTGCATACAAACTGGCAATTTCAGAAGCAGTCAAGCTTCTGTTGAAAATAAGGACGTCGTCGATTGAGCCGTTGAAAAATGAACCACCCGCAATAGCTCCCATCCGAACATTACCTGTAACATTAGATAAGACATAATTATAATTTCCAACAGATTGTCCATTCAAATAACAAGTTGCTCCTGTACTATTCCAAGAAATAGTACCATAATACCAATTGCCAGTATTTCCTACAACAGTGCTAGACATTATAGCAGTAGCACTGTCTCCAAATCCACAACCAAACTTACTATCTGAAACTCTAGTCAATAAATAAATTCTCTGATTGGTTGCTCCAAAATGAGAAATAATTCCCCCAATAGTAGTTGAACTTTGTGTATTTGCTTTAAACCATGCTGAAAAAGAACCACTATTATTTTTTAATCCTGTATTGCTATTTACATCAACATACCCATTCACCCCATTAAAACTCATCGCTTTTCCAAACTTTCCATTATCCACCTGAGTAACACTAACATTTGTCCCATTATTTCTTCCAGTATAATCTATAACATTTGTTCCTGCAACATCATCCATTCTCCACCATGAAACAAGAGAAGAGTCAAAATCAACGAACAATGAAACATTATTTGCAGAATCTGTTGAAGAAGTATTTACAAATAAATTATTTATGTTGTAATAACTTGAGTTTGATGGAGTTGAATTTGTGAAATTTATCTGAGGAAAAACAGTATCAACACTAAAGAAATAAGTTGGAATTATTGCATAATTTCCAAAAGTATCATTGCAAGTTATAGTGAAATTATAATTTCCATCTGCAATTGAAGAATTTGTTAAATTCCCCCCTGTAGAAGAAGAATTAAGACTCATTGAAACATTTGCATTATTATTAATAGAAACACCACACCATGACAATGTTTCACTAGCAGAAATATTAAATGTAATAGATGAAGTATTATAATAGGAATTATTTCCTGGAAGAGTCACACTAACAATAGGAAGAATTGTATCCAAAGCACTCAGATTCATAGGACTAACATTTGAACTCCATAGATTAGGAGTATAAAATGCATTAGAAGTTGAATTTCCAGAAAGGAAATTAAAATCTGGAAGTATGTTTGTTGAACTGGGAGATATTAAAAAATTATTTATGTTTGTTGATGAAAGATTTTGATAATCAGTATAATTCCAATTTGCCCTTCCTTTTACATAAAGTTCCTTTACTTCATCAGCAGATAAGCTTCTGTTGAATATCATTACTTCGTCGATTGAGCCGTTGAAATTATAACCAGAACCTGATGCATATTTTCCAATATAAACATCTCCATTATCATTATTAAACAGTCCAGTTATTACTAAACTATTTGTATTAGAAACATCAACATATCCTGAAAAGATATTAGAAGAACGATTATAAACTAAAACTAAATGATGCCATTGATTAGCTGTAAAACCATTCACATAAAAATATTGTTGCCCGGTAGTATTAGAAATAGTAAATCCAACCTGATTAGTTCCCGAATTTCCAACATATATTTTATAATTATAACTTCCAACACCAGCACCTCTAGAAATTATAAATTTACTATCTATATATTTAGAATATGCCCATACAGATACTGAAAAAGATTGACTACTATTAAAATTCAAACTATTATTATAAGGAATTTGAATATAATTATTCACACCATCAAAACTTCCCGCCCTGTTATAATATCCACTTGCAGTTGTATTTGCTCTTCCTATTGCATTCTGACTAGTCCCATTATTTCTTCCCATTGCATCTTTAACTTCTCCTGTTGTTCCATTCCAAGATGCTTCATCAAAATGATAATAACTTACAAGTCCATTAGCAGAAGAATTCATATCACTATTATTATAACCTTGTGAAACATCCCAAGCACCAAGTCTTGCAGAAATATTACTTCCCATAAAAGCATTAAACTGTGTTGTTAAATTAATCTGATTATATCCACTTGTTATATTCACTTGTTTTATTGTCTGAGTCCCTTGTGATTTAAATCTTTGAGATTGATTATTATAAATATCTGAAATCTGTGATAAATTTAATGCTGTGTTGAATATCATTACTTCGTCAAGAGAACCATTGAGATAATAACCTGCTAAAGAATCCCATCCTATATCTAAATTTTTTATCCCTGAACCAATATTTCCAGTGATAGTCAAAGTAGTATTCGCAGTATTTACTCCATTTTTATAACCGATAATTTTATTTCCAATTATAACTGTAAAAGCGTAATGATCCCAAACATTTAATGTAGGAGATGCTAAATCAAGAGATTGTTGATTGCTTCCATTTCCAATATAAAATATTCCAGTATATATTCCTGCAGAATATCCTGAAAGACTTAAATATCTCATATTTCCTATATAAGTTTCTTGATTTTTAGCAGATTTAATCCAATAAGAAAGAGTCATTTGATTTGAATTAACATCTACCTTATTACTTGCACTAATACGATCATTAACTCCATCAAAACTATAACAATTTCCATAAGCACAATTAGTTGTATTAAAAGCAACTCCACTATACAAAGTTGCATCATTATGATTCTTTGAATAATCATAAGTCTTATTTACGGCAGTATTTTCCTGAACATCAAAAGGATAATATGCAACTAAACCAAAATTATCATAGCCATATTGTGCTCCATTTGTAAATGTTCCATTGTTTGCTCCAACAGAGTCCAATGCAACAGAATTATTTGTATTATCAAATCTCCATGCACTTACTAAATTAGTATCTGTATAAGTTGTATCTTTTCTACCAAGATTATATAATGAAGTTACTTTTGAGGAATTAAGGGATCTATTGAGTATTAGAATATTATCAAGAGAACCGTTGAAAAAACTTGAGCTTCCTGCATAACCTGCGGCAATGGTAAATTTAGA
>JAGVIM010000247.1 GCA_020056045.1 Nanobdellota archaeon
AAGCAAAATTCATAAAAATAATAGCCATTATAAAACCTACCAACAAATTAACTTTTTGATCCCCTAAAACCTTTGTCTTAGCAAGTATTGCATATACAACTACAAATACAAATAAAAAACTAAATATAGGCATAAAATTGTAAATTCCTGAAATATCAACTACCATTTTTTGTTTTTAATAATTTTAATAAGTTTACTATCCTGCTCTTTTACTACCAAAAATAATAAGGGCCATTATCCCTAGCACCATTAATCCTGCAACAATTGCAGGCCAAGACTGAGCTAATGAAAATCCCATTCCTCCTGCCCAAGTAAAATCAGATAATGAAGTTAATAAAATTATGATAAAAATTACAGTACCTATTCCAAACCAAACCCAACTAAGATCCTTTTTATCAGAAATTAATCCCATTAAGATTAAAGCAACTAATAAAATAGAAATTCCAATTCCGGCATAAGGAAAAATTGTAGCATAAAAATTTGTAACATAATCAAATTGCAAGGCCAATAATCCAAAAGCCAATGCAATAGTTGCTTGAACTCCCTTATTATCTCCCAGAAGCTTTGTTTTACTGAGTATTCCGAAAACCATTGCAAAAATCATTAAGAATGGTAAAGCATAGGCAAAGATACCAAAGTCAGCCCATTGATTTAATATATTCCCAATTGTCCACCCACCGTATGAATATGGCATTTTTATATATTTTTTTCTTTTCCTCTTTTTATTTTCTTTACTAATATTCTTTATAAAAGAAAGTTATATTTATATATATTTCGTTTTTAGTTTATCTCTTGGTTATTAACACTCTTGCCAGATTGCTCTCCAGCTATTTATAATTAATTAACAAGTTAATTCAAAAATTAATAAAATAGAACTAGCATCTTATCTGCAAAACTTATTATTTAGCAAACTAATAAAAAAATAAATTACTTAGTCTTCTTTTTAGATTTATAACCGGCAATAAAGCCTACTCCTGCTCCAATCAAAATCCACTGTATTAAAATTAATAGAGATGAGATTACAAAATTGTCTGCTATAGTTATATCATAACCTGCCATTGAGATAAATACTTGAATAAACCCTAAGACAATCCATGCTAGCGGAAAATCGTAAATTATACATGTCAGATCACCCCAACCTTCATTTATGCTAAGGCATCTAGAATATAAAACTATTACAATTATTCCAATAATCAATCCAATTATTGCTCCGATTATCGGATGTTTTTGATTAAACCTATTCATTTTATTTAAATATTATTTAACATCACCCTTAATAACAGCAACAATTGCTCCAACAATAATTGCAATTAATAAACCATTAACCCACAATGAAGTTCCACTATCTGCATTAAATACAAACGCCCTAACAGCATCCCAATAACCTGTAATCATCAATAAAAATCCAACAAGGCTAACTGCTAATATTGTAGCAAATGCTCTTTTCCACCAAATACCTAAAACATCCCCACTAGTTTTCCCCCCAATAAATCCATACAATAACATAAAAACCAATAAAATAACTGCAGCAACTGCTAAAAAAGGCATTAATGAAACAACAATATATCGCGCAGGAGGAGTTGCAATTAAAATAAGTCCAACAACTAATCCGATTATGGCATCAATTTGCTTTTTACCATCTCCTAATAATTTAGTTTTTTGAAGTATGGCAAAAATTAAAGTAAAAATTAATGCAAAAGGTAATAAAAATTCAGTAAAAATAGGACTAATCAAAAAGGGTTGAACAACCATTATTAAATCGAGGATCTTCCAAGAGATTCAGCATCTTCAGATAAATCAACAGTTTGTTCAGAACCTGAATCAACATCATCTAAGGGCAAATTTGCCCTGCTAATAATAACAACATCACCAACAGCCCTTACAAATTGATGTGGAATTATTACACCTCTAGCACCTCCAAGAAAATTACCCATTGAACCAGAGATTCTTATTCTCCAACCATCGATTTTATTTTCAACTAGATTACATTCTTCAATTTCTCCGAAAAAGTCACCAGTATCAGTATAAACTTTTTTTCCAATCACACTAGTTATTTTTTTTACTCTTAACATGCATCAAAATATAGTATCTCATTTAAATACTTTTCTGTCATACAAAATATATAAAAAATAAATTCTAAAAATCAAAAAAACATTAAATTTATATAAATAAGATCCTCTTTAATTATATGACAAAACAAAGAGAAATTGCCTGGATAATAATTGCAATAATACTTTTCGAATTTATAATATTTTTTCCAAAATATAACCTAATTACGCCTTCATTAATCCTTACACCAATATTAATAATTTTAATATTTGTCCTATCAAAAAAAATAGCTGCCCCTCATTTTAGTATAAAAATAGAACATAAAATCTGGGAATTTGAAAGATTTGGTTGGTATAAAACTTCTAAACTTGAAAAACCATTTCAAATAGGTTTAATTTTACCAATATTAATATCAATACTTACACTTGGCTTTTTAAAACCATTATTATTTCTTCAAACAGAAATAGAAAACATTCCTGAAAAAAGATTACTCAAAAAAAGAGGCCTAACTAGAAAATTAGAAATAAATGAGTCTGATATTTCTTCAACATGTGCAGCAGGATTTTATAGTCTAATAATACTTGCCATAATTGGAATTCTAATTGATTACAGAGAACTTGCAAGATATTCTATTTTCTATGGATTCTGGAATCTTATCCCTTTTGGTAATTTAGATGGAACAAAATTGTTCTTTGGAAGTGTTGTAAACTGGATAATTTTAGCAATAATATACATAATTGCATTAGTAATAGCACTAATTATATGATAACTTTACCAAAAAAGAGATTATATTTTATTAGTTATTCTGCAGGCTTGAAGGATAAGAGTTAGCTTTGTAATAAACATAATCCTCTTCTCCAATCTTTACTTAACCCTCCATATTAATTATATTAACAATATTATTAATAAAATTTGACTTTTTGAGCAAGAATTTATATGATTTCTACTGATAAATTACAAATCACTTTTAATAACCCTTAATACTTAAAAACAAAATGCCAGACAAAGTTCTAAAGACAATAAAACCAAGAAAATATCAAGTAGAAATTTATAATAATTGCAAAGATAAAAATTGCCTAGTTGTCCTGCCAACCGGAATAGGAAAAACTCTAATTGCCCTAATGCTTTCAATCTATACTCAAAAAAAATATCCAGGAACAAAAACACTTTTTCTAGCTCCAACAAAGCCCTTAGCAGAACAGCACCTAGCCTATTTTAAAAAACATCTCCCAGAATTATTTGCAGAATTAATTTTATTCACAGGAAAAATAGATGCAGAAAAAAGAAAAGAACTCTGGGAAACTTCTGATATAGTTTTTAGTACACCTCAATGCATTGGCAATGATATAAAAAATAATCTCTACACCTTGGAGAATGTTAGCCTTTTAATTGAAGATGAATGCCATCGCTGCCTAAAAAATTATGCCTATACATATGTTGCTGAAAAATACAAAGAACAAGCTAAAAATAAAAGAATTCTTGGACTAACTGCAAGCCCTGGAACAGACAAAACAACAATTCAACAAGTAGCAAAAAACCTAGGTATAGAAGCAATTGAAATAAGAACAAGAGAAAGTGAAGATGTTAAAGAATATCTTCAAGAGCTAGAATTTGAAGTAATAAGAATAGATTTTCCAGATGAAATAAGACAAATAACAAAAATAATAAAAGATATGTATCTTAAAAAAATAGAAGAACTAAAAAATAGAAAACTTTTATTTGGCTCACCAACAAAAACAAATATCTTACAGCTTCAAGGAAAAATAATGGGATCTATCTCAAAAGGCAATAAAAACTTTAACACCCTCCTGGGAGCAAGTGCCTGTGCCCAAGCAATTAAACTTTCCTATTTAATAGAATTGTTAGAAACTCAAACTCTCCATTCTTCTTTAGAATATATTAAATCAATGTTTAAACAAGCAGCAGAAAATAAATCAAAAGCAGTAAAACAAATAGTAAAAAATTCTGAATTTAATAAAGCCTATATTAAATTAAATGAATTAATTGCAAAAAATATTGAACATCCTAAATTATTAAAACTAA
>JAGVIM010000009.1 GCA_020056045.1 Nanobdellota archaeon
TTTAAAACTAAAATTATTAATTTATAATTATTAATATCTAAAATTAATCTATAGTCTCCAATCCTAAATTTAAATCCAGGTTCTCCAACCAATTTTTCAACATAATCATAAGGTCTTATTTTAATTCTCTCTAAAGATTTAATAATTCTTTCTTGAACATCCCTCTGTGATTTATATAATTCACTTTCAGCTTTTTTAGTAAATTCAATAGAATACATTTTAGATTGCAAGTTTTCTTTTTATCTCTTCAAGAGAAACAGTCTTGCCTTCTTTAACTTCTTTTCTTGATTCCTCAATTTCTTTTTTTGTTTCTTCAGATAATTCTAATCTATCCTCAATTAAATCTAAAATAATATCTTCATAACTCTCTTTTTCATGAATTTTCATTTTTTTAAGATGCTCTAATAATTCTTCACTAATTTGTATTGATGTTACCATAGTAACTATATAGAAGACTATGGTATATAAATCTTTTTATTTTTTATTTCCACTTCACAATCACATCATCTGTTCTTTCTCTAGGATTAATATCTAATTTATCAAAATCCTTAGGATAATAAATTAATTTTCCCTGTTCAGTCTTCTTTTTGTTTCCCTCACTTCCCTCACCGATCTTAATATTTTCTTTATTAACATTAATAATATTATCAATTTTTTTATTATTAACATTATTATTTATTTTATTATATGAATTATAAATTATCTCTCCCAAAAAACATATCATCGCAGCATTGTCAACAAGATATTGATTTTCAGGAACAAAAAACTTACATCCTCTTTCTTCACACATTATTCTACACATTTCTTGCAGTCGTGTATTGCAACCAACTCCTCCGCCCAATAATAATTCTTTTTTTCCCGTATGAGCAAGAGCCCTTTCACTTGCTTCAACAAGCATTGCAAAAGCTGTTTCTTGAAGTGAATAAGATAAATCTTCAATAGGAATTTTTTTATCATATTTTTGTTTTAAATTTGTAAGAAGTCCTGAAAAAGCAACATCCATTCCCTTAATTGAATAAGGAACTTCAATATATTTTCCAGTCTTAGCAAGTTCCATTATCTTTGGACCTCCAGGAAAACCTAATCCCGTATGTCTTGCAAAAGTATCAATAAAATTTCCAATTCCAATATCAAGTGTCTCACCAAATACTCTATATTTTCCAGCAGCGTATGCAATTATCTGAGTATTCGCTCCACTTGCATAAAGTAAAACAGGATCTTTTGCACCCGTAATTTTTCCAATTTCAAGATGAGCAACACAATGATTAACCGGAATTATTGAAACATTTAATTCTTTTGCTTTTTTCTTTGCAAATCTCATTCCCTCAAGCAGACATGGAGCAAGTCCAGGTGCTTGAGAAATTGCAATAGCACAAATTTGTCTCTCATAGATATGAGCGTTTTCCAATGCTTTTTTATAAAGTTCTTCACTAACACGAACATGATGCTTTGCACTCTCTGTTGGAATTATTCCGCCTATTTCAGTAGTATACATGTCTCGAACATTGCATAATATTTTACCCTTTTCAACTATTCCAATTCCAAATGTATGTGCAGTTGATTCTATGCCCAGTATTATTACCATAATATACTATAAACAAGAACCCTATATAAAAATAACTCACACATCAAAATAAAATAAAAAACATAAATAAAATAAAAAAGAAAAAACAAACATCACCTCATTCCCCAGAATAGAGAATATAATTATTTCTTTTTTTTCTTTTTTCCGCCTCTAGCCATTTTAGCTTCACATACATTTCCCTTTCCGTCAACATAGTAAAGAAATCCTGGCTTTCTTTTTACGATATTTTTTGCGATAATTGCTCCCATTTTTTACCTCCTTTTATTAAATAATATAATATATATAACTAAATTCAGTATTTAAATCTTTCTCTACTCCGACGAGAAAAACCTATCGTCGGTTGTTACTTAAAAATTAATAATATTATAAATTTAAATTAGATTTTATCCTCGGAAAATCTTTAGAATTAATAGGAATTTCAATAAACTTATTAAAAGATTTTTTAGGTAAAATATAAGGTTTCCAACTTTTTATTAATTTAAAATCAACAATTTTATTCTCATCAAACCAAATTACAATAAAATCAACACAAAAAAAAGAATGTATTCCTTCTCTACACTTTTTATTAAAAATAAAAAGCAAAGATTTACTTTTCTTTCGAAACATAAGCCCACTTCCTTTAGAAAAAAAAGTTTTACACTCTTTTACATCAATATCAAATCTCTTATTTTTATACTTAAATGAAAAATTTACCATCTTTAATAATCAATAATAAAGTATATTAATAAAGTTAATTAAAAAGATCAAAACCAAAATCTTTTTTTCTTCTTAACTATAAATTCTTTTTCAGGCTTATCTAGAACAACAAAAAACTCTCTTTCAACCCTCTGTCCAGGAGTTAATTTTTTATCAATATCATCATTTTCAACCTTATTATAAATTATTTTATCAAAATCATTATCAAAATTTATTGGGACTCTATTAATATCATTAGCTTCATTAACTAAATTTATTTTCTTAAGATAAACATACCTTTGAAACTCCTTTTCAACATTTCTCTCATGAACAATATTATGATGAATAAAACCACCCCCAAAACTTTTAGGTATATGCATTAACTCATGAATCAATGTTTTTATTTTATCAACTTCAGACATATTATCAAATCTTTTACTTATAACTTCAATAACATAAAATCCTCTTCTTCCAAGCGCAAGCTGCATTGCTTTTCCAAGTGCATGACATCTTGCAATAGTTCCTCTGCTTCCGCTCCCAAAACTTCTTATGCATACAACAGAATCTAATTTAACATGTGGAAATAACATACTAGCTATCTCATTAACCTTCTCTTGCAAATCAGGAGCTAATTCATAACTTATTCCCATTTTTAGTTCACCTTTTAAATTTAATATTATTAAAGAATTTATAAATTAATGTATTAATTATTAGATAATTAAATTAATCTGAACTTTTCTTCTTTTTTATAGCTTTTTTTAATGAAGATTCATAATCAGCAAGATTACTAGCATAATCTAACAATCCTCTTGCTTTTTCTTTTACTAATTCTTCTAATCTATTATCTTTTCTTTTTTCAGCACCTAAACAAACACTTTGAAATTCTTCTGTTAAATGCTTAGGGATTTCAACTTTACAAATATCCCACCCCTTTTTAATAAAATCCTCTTCCCAAATCAATTCCTTGCTAAATAATAAAGAAATTCCTTGCAAAGTATCAGGATCCCAATCAAAAGAAATATCATCTCCATAACCAATTCCAATTAAATTATTAGGAATATATAAAATAGTTCTGCCCCTATCATCAAATCCATAATAACCATAATACCTATATTTCTTTTCCATTAATCCATAACCTCTATAATTTTATTTCTACTCCTTAACCCTTTAATAATACGTATATTCTTCAAAAAATATTTTTTAAGAATCTTAATTAATTCAATATTTGCCTTATTATCTTCAGGAGGTTTCTTAAGATAAACTTTATACTCTTTTTCATTAATTTTAACAATCTCTTCTTTTCCAGAAGAAGGATAAACTTTAACTTTAATTATCATGAATAATTTAAAAAACTTGTATATAAAAAACTATATAAAACAAAATCCATTATTTATTATATGAAATTAACATCAAATTTAGGAATTTCTATAGAGAAAAAACAAAAAAACAAAAATTTTAACATTATTAAATTATTTAAACCAGACATTTCATTATTGATGTTAATAATATCCAACATAATAACAATAATACTTGCAATAACTCAACATTGGAATTTAATTTCAATAATGTGGATATTTTGGGTTCAAAGTGTTATAATAGGAATCTTTAATTTTATAAGAATATTAACTTTAAAAGAATTTTCAACTGAAAATTTTAAAATAAATTATCGAGCAGTAGAACCAACAAAATCAACAAAAAGATTTACTGCATTTTTCTTTTTAATTCACTATGGATTTTTTCATCTTGTCTATATGATATTTTTATTATCAAATAATGCAGAATTAAATGGGGTTCCAGTAACCTATAATATTTCATTAAATTCTTCAGAGATAATTGGTATTATAATACTTGGAATAATATTCTTTGTAAATCATCTTTTTTCATTTATTTATAACTATGAAAAAGACTCAAAAAAGAAAAGAAACATCGGAGCAATAATGTTCTTTCCCTATGCAAGAATATTTCCTATGCATC